>NZ_DASYHS010000262.1:0-2604 GCF_035998295.1 Arenibaculum sp.
GCTCGCCCCGCAACGCCTCCAGCGCAACTTTCGCCTTGAACTCAGCCGTGTAATGCTTCCGCTTTCCCGTCATCGGGTCCGTCCTTTCCCCAGGGCGAACCAAGCTTAGCCGACTGCTCGGGTGATGGGGACCACCTCACACCCAACAAACATGGCGATACGCATCCCAGACCATGATGTGACTGAACAAGTGAGTTGACCAGGCGGTTAAAGCCAGACAGGTTGTAGATCACGGCATCGACGGACGCTGGACGAGAGCGCTGTCTAAGTGCCTTGCTTACGCGCAACAACTCCACCCAACGACCACACCACCCCTAATGCCCTCCACTTACCACCGATTGGAGCGATGCTTTCCTTCGAGTGACGAGCAGCAAGGCTGACGCTCCGCGTGACGATATAACGATTCAGGCGTATTGCTCGCAGAGCGGCACAATGGTAACGGCACGGGATGCCGTCGGACGGGGCAACATCAAACTAGCCTCGGCTATATCCCTAGAAGTAGTGAAACTCGCGCAGCGGCCCGTCGACGTTCCGGACCGGAACGCCGGCCCCGTGCTCCTGTTGTCGGGAGCATCCATCCCCCGTCCGGCGCCTGCCCCGGCAGGCGGCCCAGCAGGAAGACACCGATGCGCCTGATTCTCGCGACGTCCGCCATCGCCCTCGTGACCGCGCTCGCCCCGCCCGCCCTGGCGCAAGACCAGCAGGCGCTGCCCGGCGGTGCCGAGAGCGTGGAGACCCAGGCCGGGCCGGTGCGGGTCGAGGTATTCGCCGACGGGCTGGAGAACCCGTGGGCGATCGACTTCCTGCCCGACGGCCGCGCGCTGGTGACCGAGAAGCCGGGGCGGCTGCGCATCCTGTCCGGCGACGGCAGCCTGTCGGGGCCGCTGCAGGGCACGCCCGAGGTGTTCGCCCAAGGCCAGGGCGGGCTGATGGACGTCGCGGTCGATCCGCAGTTCGAGCAGAACAACAGGGTCTGGCTGTCTTTCGCCGAGCCGGGCGAAGGGGGTGCGGGCACCGCGCTCGGCCACGGCACGCTGGCCGAGGACCGGATCGAGGATTTCCAGGTCGTGTTCCGCCAGGAGAAGGTCGAGGGGCCGAACCATTTCGGCAACCGCATCGCCTTCTCCCCCGACGGGCACGTGTTCCTGGCACTGGGCGAGCGGTTCAAGTTCGAGCCGGCGCAGGACCGGTCCAACACGCTGGGCGCGGTGGTCCGCCTCAACCCCGACGGCACGATCCCGCAGGACAACCCCTTCGTCGACGATCCCCAGGCGGCGGACGCCATCTGGTCCTACGGCCATCGCAACATCGAGGCGGCGGCCATCCATCCCGAGACGGGCGCGCTCTGGGTCGTCGAAATGGGGCCGCTCGGCGGGGACGAGCTGAACCAGCCGCGGGCCGGCGAGAACTACGGCTGGCCCACCGTGAGCTGGGGCCGCCACTACGATGGCCGCGACATCCCCGACCCGACGACCCGGCCGGAATTCGCCGACGCGGCGATGCACTGGAGCCCGGTGATCTCGCCTTCCGGTATGGTCTTCTACGACGGCGACCTGTTCCCGGAATGGCAGGGCAGCGCGCTGGTCGGAGCGCTCAGCGGCACGGCCGTGGTGCGTATCGCCTTCGACGGCGAGACGCCGCGCGAAGCCGAACGCATCCCCCTGGGCGCCCGCATCCGCGACGTCGAGCAGGGGCCGGACGGCGCCGTCTACGTCGTCAAGGATGCCGCCGACGGGGCGGTCTGGCGCATCTCGCCGATGGAGACCGGAGAGCAGGCGACGGGGGGCTGATCCCGGCTGCCCCCAACCTTTCCGCTCGCGCGGGCGAGGAGTAATCCGGAAGAGTCGTTTCGTTTTCGCGCTTGACGGGTTCGTTTGCGAAAGCGCAGCCTCGGGTATCGGGTAGATACAGGGGTCGCCGGGGATGGACGCCTCGCTCCGCCAGCAGCAGATCGCGACGCTCGTGCGCGAGAAGGGGCTGCTGCAGGTGCAGTGGCTGGCCGACCATTTCGGCGTCACGCCCCAGACGATCCGGCGCGACATCGAGGACCTGGCCTCGCGCTCGCTGGTGCGGCGCTTTCGCGGCGGCATCACCGTCCCGTCCTCGGTCGAGAACGTCGCCTACAGCACCCGCAAGATGCTGCTGGCCGAGGAGAAGCGCCGCCTCGCCGAGCTGTGTGCGCGCTCCGTCCCCAACGACGCCTCGCTGTTCCTCAACATCGGCACCACCACCGAGGCCGTCGCGCGCGCCCTGCTGCGTCATCGCGGCCTGCGCGTCATCACCAACAATCTCAACGTCGCCAACACCCTGCACAACGCCACCGACTTCAGCCTCAGCATCGCCGGCGGCCAAGTCCGCCAGCGCGACGGCGGCATCGTCGGCGAGGCGACGATCGACTTCATCCGGCAGTTCAAGGTCGACATCGGCATCATCGGCATCAGCGGCATCGACGCCGAGGGCGACCTGCTCGACTACGACTACCAGGAGGTCCGCGTCGCCCGCACGATCATCGAGAACTCGCGCCGCGTCTTCCTGGTCACCGACCACACCAAGTTCGGCCGCAGCGCCATGATCCGCCTCGGCCATATCGGCGAAGTGCACGAG
>NZ_DASYHS010000287.1:0-17501 GCF_035998295.1 Arenibaculum sp.
GAGGCGAAGCGCAACGGCTCGTCCCTGCCGGTGACGGCGCTCGTCGACCAGTTCTACGGCGACGTCCAGAAGGCCGGCGGCGGACGCTGGGACACCTCCAGCCTGATCACCCGCCTGAAGTGACGCCGCCGGGCCGGCGCCCGCACAAAATACGCGCGTCGACCCAGGGCCGCGACGCGGCCCCGCGCCGCGAGGCGCGAAGCCCAGGCCCGCGGAGCGGGCCGCCCGGCGTATGAGGGCTGTATGAGGGCTGCGCCGATCCCGACCCCGTCGGGATCGGCGCTACGCATATAACTAAGCCGCGATCTGATCGGCGTCGGAGACCAGCGCCCCGAGGCGGCGGATGCCTTCGCGGATGCGCTCGGGCCGGTTGACCGAGAAGCTGAGCCGGATCGTGTTCTTGCCCGACCGGTCGGGGAAGAACGCGGCGCCGGGGACGAAGGCGACCCGCGCCTCTCGGATCGAGCGCTCCAGCAGCGCCGTGCCGTCGAGGCCGTCCGGCAGCTCCACCCATACGAACATGCCGCCTTCGGGTCGGGTCCAGCGCGCCTCGGCCGGGAAATGCTCGCCCAGCGCCGAGAGCATCGCGTCGCGCCGCTCGCGGTAGGCCGGCCGCAGGCGCGCGACATGGGCGTCGAACCCGCCTTCGGCCAGGGTGTGGATCACCATCTGGTTGATGGTGCTCGAATGCAGGTCGGCGGCCTGCTTCATCAGCACGAGGCGCGAGATGATGGATTTCGGGCCGCTGACCCAGCCGACGCGCAGCGCCGGGACGATCGTCTTCGAGAAGGTGCCGGCATGCAGGACGATGCCTCCATCCGCGCGGTCGTCGAGGGACAGCAGCGAGGGCAGGCGTTCGCCGTCGTAGCGCAGCTCCGAATAGGCACCGTCCTCGATCACCGGCACGCCGTGCCGGCGGCACAGGCTCAGCACCTCCAGCCGGCGCTCCAGCGACATCGTGATGCCGTTCGGGTTCTGGAAGTCCGGGACGAGGTAGAGGAACTTCGGTCCCTGCGCCAGCACGTCGGGCAGCAGGTCGGTGCGGATGCCGTGCTCGTCCATCGGCACCGCGAGGTAGCGCGGCTGGTAGGGCGAGAAGGCCTGCAGCGCGCCCAGATATGTCGGCGCCGTGACCGCGACCGCGTCGCCGGGCGCCAGCAGCAGCTTGCCGATGAAATCGAGGCCCTGCTGGGAGCCGCTGGTGATCAGGATCTCGTCCGGCTCCACCTTCGTCCGCGCGCCGATCCACTCGCGCAGCGGCAGGTAGCCTTCGCTGACCGAGTACTGGAGCGCCGCCGCCGCCAGGCTGTTGCCGCGCAGGACGCGCTCGTAGGCGGCGGCGATGCCCTCGCGGGGGAACAGGTCCGGGTCGGGGATGCCGCCCGCGAAGGAGATGATGTCCGGCTGCTCGATCAGCTTCAGCAGCTCGCGGATTTCGGAAGCCGTCATTCCCGCCATGCGGGGGGCCAGCAGGCCGTTCCAGTTCAAGGTCACGGATGAACCCCAGTTTCTGCGCGGCCGGATGCCGCCTTTCTTGCGCAACGTTCTTTTGCTAACCGCGCGCTGAAAGCAACATTAGCAAATGCAAAGCGGCAATGTCATTGCCCTTTTTTCAATGCATGGCTGGATTGCGGAGGAACCGGGCCTCTCGGCCGGACGTTGACCGGCAGCGGGGACGGATATCCGGACCACGGCGGCTCGGCCGATCCGCGCGGAGGCCGACATGGGGTTCTGGTTCTTCCTGCTGCTCGTCCTGGTCGTGGTCGCCGCTCTGCCCTGGTGGCGCCACAGCCGGGAGTGGGGCTACGTGCCGGGCAGCCTGCTCTTCACGCTGCTGCTGGTCTGGCTGGTGATGATATGGATGGGCTGGATCGCCTTCGCCTTGCCGTGGACCGCTCGGATCTGAAGGTTTCCGGCCGGAAGTGCCCGTCGCGCTTGCCGGCGGTTCGATCGCTTCCATTTTCTTGGACACGGCCACGAGCGACCATGAAAGGCAGGACAATGGACCGCACCAGGGTACCGCAGGAAGCCGTCGAGCTGTACGACGAGTACACGCATGCGCCGCTGGGGCGCCGCGTCTTCCTCGACCGCCTCGCGCGCATCGCCGGCGGGACGGCCGCCGCGGCCGCGATGCTGCCGCTGCTGCAGAACGACTATGCGCTGGCGCAGGTCGTCCCGGCGGAGGACCCGCGCCTCGTCGGCGAGACGGTGACCTTCGACGTTCCCGGCGGCACGATGAGCGCCTATGTGGTCAAGCCGGCCGTCGCCGGGGAGCCGCTGCCGGCCGTCGTGGTGATCCACGAGAACCGCGGGCTGAACCCCCATATCCGCGACGTCGCGCGGCGGGCGGCGCTCGCGGGCTATGTCGCGGTCGCGCCCGACTTCCTGTCGCCGGGCAGCGGCGGCACGCCCGAGGACGAGGACCGGGCCCGCGACCTGATCGGCCAGCTCGACCCGGCGCAGACCCTGCAGCAGGCGCTGGCGGTCGTCGCCTATGCCCGCTCGGGCCGCGACGACGTCGCCGGCCCGGTCGGCGTGGTCGGGTTCTGCTGGGGCGGCGGCCTGGCCAACCAGGTCGCGGCGGGCGACCCGGAACTGGGCGCGGCCGTCTCCT
The DNA here is from genome assembly GCF_035998295.1 of Arenibaculum sp. Classification (NCBI taxonomy): domain Bacteria; kingdom Pseudomonadati; phylum Pseudomonadota; class Alphaproteobacteria; order Rhodospirillales; family Azospirillaceae; genus Arenibaculum; species Arenibaculum sp. The sequence goes on from NZ_DASYHS010000287.1 coordinate 2,615, forward strand.
TCTACGGCCGCCAGCTCCCGGCCGAGCAGGCGGGCGCCCTGAAGGTGCCCCTGCTGCTGCACTACGCCGCCCTCGACGAGCGGATCAACGCCGGCATCCCCGACTTCGTCTCGGCGCTGACCGCGGCCGGGGTGGGCTACGGCCTGCACATGTACGAGGGCGTCAACCACGCCTTCCACAACGACACCAACGCCGCCCGCTACGACCAGGCCGCCGCCGACCTCGCCTGGGCGCGCACGCTCGACTTCTTCGGCCATCACCTGAAGGGGCGGGACGCCTGACGGTCTCCGGAAAAGAAAACGGCGTCCCGCTTGCGCGGGACGCCGTCCGTTACGTCGATGCGGGGGCCGGTTCAGGCGGCCTTCTGCTCGATCTTGCGGGTGCTGCCGGCACCGGTCTCGATGCGGATCGTGCGGGGCTTCATCGCCTCGGGGATCTCGCGGACCAGTTCGACGTGGAGCAGGCCGTTGACCAGGCTCGCGCCCGACACCTTGATGTGGTCGGCGAGCTGGAAGCGGCGCTCGAACGCGCGGCCGGCGATGCCGCGGTACAGGTACTGGGCGCTCTCTTCGTCCTTCTTGGACTTGCCGGAGATGACCAGGGTATTCTCCTGGGTCGTGAGCTCCAGGTCCTCGGGGGCGAAGCCGGCGACCGCCATCGTGATCCGATAGGCGTCGTCGGAGAGCTTCTCGATGTTGTAGGGCGGGTAGGAGACGGCCGCGTCGTCGGCCTTGAGCGCGGATTCGAGGAGCCGCGTCATGCGGTCGAAGCCGACGGTCGAACGGAACAGCGGCGAAAGGTCATAGCTGCGCATCGCATATCCTCCTTGAGAGCGATATCCCCCCGGAGAACCACCTCGTGGTCGGCGCTCCGGGCGTTTCGGTTCGGCGGACCCGGCATCGGCATCCACCGCGACACGAGATGGGGACACGCCGCGGGGCCTTCAAGAGGGGTCGGATCGGGACCGAAAGGGGAAGGCCGCATGCGAACGCCGCATCGCCGTCCGCGCTTTGGCCCCTGCGGTCCCGGGGCTGTTACAGTGACAGTCCAGTCCGGCCGCCCGAGGGCGGAGTGCAAGCAAAAGGAGAGCCGGTGACGTCCGCGCCCACCTTCTTCAACCGCACCTATGACGAGACGATGGGCCTCCTGCTGGAGGCGCGCAACTACATCGCCTACCAGGAGACCGTCGACCAGCGGCATCTCGACCCGGAGTTGCGCCTGCGGATCAGCTATGAATCCATGCGCGTGACCAGCCGCCTGACCCAGGTGATGGCCTGGCTTCTGGCCCAGAAGGCCGTGCATGCCGGGGAGATGACCGCCCACGAGGCCGCGGGCGAGGATTTCGCCCTCGCGGGGGCCGACATCTGCGCGGACCCGGCGGGCCACGACGACGAGGAATTGCCATCGGGCCTGCGCCGCCTGCTCCAGCGCTCCCACGCGCTCTACATGCGCGTGTCCCGCCTCGAGGAGCAGTTCCGCCGCTCCGTGGCCTAGCGCCCGGTGGCTTGGCCAGGCCGCAACCGCTCCATCAGTGGATGGGTCGGTTTGGCGTGGCCGGAGGCGACACCTTGCTTCTCACCCCCTCCGAAGCTATGTATATCCCATCGGTATATAGCAAGGGGGTGGCTATGACCCGCTCGACCGTTTTCACCAGCAATCGGACCCAGGCGGTCCGGCTGCCCAAGGCCGTTGCCTTTCCTGAGGACGTGCGTCAGGTCGATATTCTCAAGATCGGCCGCAGCCGCGTGATCGTGCCGCAGGGCAAACGGTGGGACGACCTGTTCCTGAACGGGCCGCGCGTCAGCGAGGACTTCATGAGCGGACGCGAGCAGCCGGCGGCGGAAGACCGTGAGTCCTTCTGATGCTCACCTATATGCTCGATACCAATATCTGCATCTACGTGATGAAGACCTATCCGCCCGCCGTCCGCGAGAAGTTCAACGAGTTGGCGGAGCAGCTTTGCATATCGAGCATCACGCTCGGGGAATTGCACTATGGCGCGGAGAAATCGGCGCGACGCGCCGAGAACCTGACGGCCATCGAACATTTCGTGGCGCGGTTGGAGGTTCTGCCGTTCGGGGACAAGGCAGCGGCGCATTACGGGCAGGTCCGGGCCGAACTGGAGCGGGCGGGAACGCCGTGCGGTCCCCATGACATGCAGATCGGCGCGCATGCGCGAAGCGAGGGGCTGATCGTCGTGACCAACAACGCGCGCGAGTTCGCCCGCATGCCGGCCGTGAGGGTCGAGAACTGGCTGTAATCCGCTCTGCCGGCCGGCCTCGAAGGCGTCCGGGGTCTCCAACGCGAAAAAGGGCGCCCCGGGGGCGCCCTATCCGCGTCGAAGTGTCGCCAGCGCCTTACTGCTTGAGCCCGAAGCCCGCGTAGCGCTTGTTGAACTTCGCGATCTGGCCGCCGGTGTCGAGCAGCTTCTGCACGCCCGTCCAGGCCGGATGGGACTTGGAGTCGATGTCCAGGCGAAGCGTGTCGCCGGGCTTGCCCCAGGTGCTCCGGGTCGTGAACGTGCTCCCGTCGGTCATGATGACGGTGATGTCGTGGTAGTCCGGATGGATGTCCTGCTTCATGGCCGCGGTCCTTGCAAAGCGAGCGCGCCTTATAGCGGACGCACCGCGCCGATGCAAGCCTTCAGGCCGCGGCCTCGCCTTGTTGGCGGGCGCCTGCCTTGCTATACCCGGCACGCAGTTTCCCTTCTTCCCGCATCTGGGGTCAAGGCCCGTTGTTCCGCCAGCCGACCGACATCGTGAGCGAAGCCGCCCCGGCCGCCCGGGCGCGCCGGCCCCTCGGGCCGCTGCGCCGTCTGCTGCCGTTCCTGGCGCCCTACCGCGCCCGCATCGCCGGCGCGCTGGTGGCGCTGATGGTGGCCGCGGGCACCGTGCTCGGCCTGGGGACCGGGCTGAGGGTCCTCGTCGACCGCGGCTTCGCGGCCGGCGACCCGGCGCTGCTCGACCGCGCGCTGCTGGTGCTGCTGGTCGTGATGGCGCTGCTCGCCGTCTCGACCTATGCGCGCTTCTATCTCGTCTCCTGGATCGGCGAGCGCGTGGTCGCCGACCTGCGCCGGACGGTGTTCGGCCACGTCGTGTCGCTCAGCCCCGGCTTCTTCGAGAGCATGCGCGCCGGCGACGTGCTGTCGCGCATGATGACGGACACGACGCTCCTGCAGTCGGTCGTCGGCTCGACGGTGTCGATCGCGTTGCGCAACCTGCTCCTGCTGGCCGGCGGGCTCGCGATGCTGCTGGTGACGAGCGCGAAGCTGACCGGCCTCGTGCTGCTGGTCGTCCCGGTCGTCGTCGTCCCGATCGTCGTCTTCGGGCGCAAGGTGCGCCGGCTCAGCCGCGCCAGCCAGGACCGCATCGCCGATGTCGGCTCGGCGGTCGAGGAGGTGCTGGGCGCCATCCGCACGGTCCAGGCCTACACCCGCGAGGAGCAGGAGCGGGACCGCTTCGCGGCAAGGGTCGAGGAGTCCTTCGCCGTCTCGGTCCGCCGCATCGCCACCCGCGCCCTGCTGACGGCGGTCGTGATCGTGCTCGTCTTCGGCGCGGTCGGCACGATCCTGTGGATCGGCGGGCACGACGTCCTGGCCGGCCGGATCAGCGCGGGCGAGCTGTCGGCCTTCGTCTTCTACAGCGTGGTCGTCGCCGGCTCGGTCGGCGCGATCAGCGAGGTCGTGGGCGACCTGCAGCGCGCCGCGGGTGCTACCGAGCGGCTGTTCGAGCTGCTCGACACCGCCCCCGGCATCGCCGCACCGCCCGCCCCGGCGGCGCTGCCGGTGCCGCCCTCCGGCGCCCTCGCGTTCCGCGACGTGCGGTTCCACTATCCGTCCCGGCCCGACGCCGCCGCCCTCGAAGGCTTCTCCCTGGAGGTCGCGCCCGGCGAGACGGTGGCCCTGGTCGGGCCTTCGGGGGCCGGGAAGACGACGGTCTTCCAGCTCCTGCTGCGCTTCTACGACCCGCTGTCCGGCAGCGTCCTGCTCGACGGCGTCGACCTTCGCTCGGCCGACCCGGCCGACGTCAGGGCGCGCATCGGCCTCGTGCCCCAGGACCCGGTGCTGTTCTCCGCCAGTGCTGCGGAGAACATCCGCTACGGCCGCCCGGACGCCAGCGACGCCGAGGTGCGCCGCGCCGCCGAGGCGGCCCATGCGCTCGACTTCCTGGAGGCGCTCCCGGCGGGCCTCGACAGCCATCTCGGCGAGAAGGGCGTGCGCCTGTCCGGCGGCCAGCGCCAGCGCGTCGCGATCGCGCGCGCGATCCTGCGCGATCCGCCGCTCCTGCTGCTCGACGAGGCGACGAGCGCGCTCGATGCCGAGAGCGAGCGCGCCGTCCAGGCCGCGCTCGAGGGCTTGAAGAAGGGCCGGACCACGCTCATCATTGCCCATCGGCTGGCGACGGTGCAGAACGCCGACCGGATCGTGGTGATGGAGCGGGGCAGGGTGGTCGCGAGCGGCCGGCATGCCGAGCTGATCCGCCAGGGGGGCCTCTACGCGCGGCTGGCCTCCCTACAGTTCGACGCGGCGGGCCAGTTCGACGCGGCGGGATCATGAGGAGGACGGGATGACTGGTGACGGACCCAGGATTTCGCGGCCGGGCGGCCTCTCCGTCCGCCCCGACGCGCAGGCGCCGGCCCGGCGCGCGCCCGAGCCCCCGCCCGGGAGGAGCGCGCCGCGCGGCATGCGCATCCCGACCCTGCGCCAGCTCGCCGGCCTCCTCGTCGACGGCGTGCTGACCCTGCCGTCCAACTATCGCCGCGGAAGCTACCTCGACCTGCTGGTCTGAGCCCGAACGTTAAGCCTCTTCCTGCGGGAGAGGGAGGGGCCCGCCGCGTAAAGCGGCGGGAGGGTGAGGGGGTACGCCCTCTCCGTTACTGAATCACCCCATCCCCTCATCCTTCCCATGCTTGCGCATGGGCCCCTTCCTTCTCCCCAGGGGAGAAGGAATGTTTCCGCATATCCTGGCGACGGCCATCTGAAACTCCCTCCCGCGCAAGAGGGGCACTTCCCCCCGCTGCCCCAGCCGCAACGAACGCCGGATTGCTTTTGCCGTATCCCCATGACAGGCTTTTTGTCAGCGGATGTACTCGGGCGGCCGATCGCCGCCCGCGATGCCGGCCGGCCCAGAAGAACACGATCGACCGCTAGGGTCGGCACAGAAATGGGAGGAACGCTCTTCATGAAGACTGTCGTATGTGCTCTTTCCGGGGTCGTCCTGGCGGCGGCGATCGCCTTGCCGGCGGCTGCGCAGAACGGGACCGTCGGCGTCAGCTGGTCCAACTTCCAGGAGGAACGCTGGAAGACCGACGAGGCGGCGATCCAGGCCCGGCTGCAGGAGCTTGGCTACGACTACATCGGCGCCGACGCGCAGAGCTCGGCCGCCAAGCAGCTCTCCGACATCGAATCGCTGCTGGCCAGGGGCGCCGACGCCCTCATCGTGCTGGCCCAGGACGCCGAGGCGATCAAGCCCGCGGTCGAGCAGGCGGCGGCGGCCGGCGTCCCCGTGGTCGGCTACGACCGGCTGATCGAGGTGCCGGACGTGTTCTACCTGACCTTCGACAACAAGGAGGTCGGGCGCATGCAGGCCCAGGCGGTCTACGACGTGCAGCCCGAGGGCAACTACGTCTTCATCAAGGGCTCGCCCCAGGACCCGAACGCGGACTTCCTGTTCTCCGGCCAGATGGAGGTGCTCAAGCCCGCCATCGACAAGGGCGACATCAAGGTCGTGGGCGAGCAGTACACGGACGGCTGGCTGCCCGCCAACGCCCAGCGGAACATGGAGCAGATCCTGACCGCCACCAACAACGACGTCGACGCGGTGGTCGCCTCCAACGACGGCACGGCCGGCGGCGCGATCGCGGCGCTGACCGCGCAGGGCATGGCGGGCATCCCGGTCTCGGGCCAGGACGCCGACCACGCCGCCCTCAACCGCATCGCCCGCGGCCTCCAGACCGTCAGCGTCTGGAAGGACTCGCGCGAGCTCGGCAAGGCGGCGGCGGACATCGCCGTGCAGCTCGCCGAGGGCAAGGCGCTCGACGCGGTCGAAGGGGCGCAGAAGTTCGCCGGCGGTCCCAACCAGGTCGAGCTGGACGCGATCCTGCTGAAGCCCGTCCCGATCACGCGCGACAATCTGGACACCGTGATCGAGGCCGGCTGGGTCCCGAAGGAGACCGTCTGCCAGGGCGTGAGCGAGAACCCGCCCGCCGCCTGCCGGTAGAGGCTGCGTGTCAGTGACCGGCAACGGCCGCCGCCCCCGCCGGGAGCGGGGGCGGCGGAGCAGGAGGCGACGGCCATGACGGCGACCACTCCAGCCTCGGCGACGCGGCCCGACGGGCAAGGCGTCGTCCAGACCCTCGGCGTCGACACCCGCATGCTCGCCATGATCGGGGCGCTGGGCGCGATCTGGATCGTCTTCGACCTCGTCACCGGCGGGCTGTTCCTGACGCCGCGCAACCTGTGGAACCTCGCGGTCCAGACCGCCTCCGTCGCGACCATGGCGACCGGCATGGTGCTGGTGATCGTGTCGCGCAACATCGACCTCTCGGTCGGGTCGCTGCTCGGCCTGGTCGGGATGACGATCGCGGTCCTCCAGACGCGGGTGTTCCCGGTCGACGCCGCCTGGGGCTGGATGGCGGCGCTGCTGGGCGGCGCGCTCCTCGCCGGCTGCATCGGCGCGATGCAGGGCTGGTGGGTCGCCTATCGCGGCGTGCCGGCCTTCATCGTGACGCTGGCCGGGCTGCTGATCTATCGCGGGCTGGCGTGGTGGATGACCAGCGGCCAGACGGTCGCGCCGCTGAACCCGACCTTCGAGCTGATCGGCGGCGGGCTCGACGGCTCGATCGGCGCGTTCTGGTCCTGGGCGCTCGGCGTCGCGGCCGTCGTGGCCCTGTGCGTGCGCAGCGTCCTGGCCCGGCGGCGGCGCGCGGGGTTCGGCTTCCCGGTGCGCCCGCTCTGGGCCGAGCTGACGGTGCTGGCGGCACAGGTGGTCCCGGTGATCGCCTTCGTGATGGTGATGAACGCCTATCTGCAGCCGCGCACGGACGTACCGATGGGCATCCCGATCCCGGTGCTGATCGTGATCGCGGTGACGCTCGTCATGACCTTCGTCGCGACCCGCACCCGCTTCGGGCGCTACGTCTACGCGATCGGCGGCAACCCGGAGGCGGCCGAGCTGTCCGGCATCAACGTGCGGCGCATCATCGTCTGGGTGTTCGTCCTGATGGGCGTGCTGGTGTCGATCGGCGCCGCGATCGCGACCGCCCGCCTCAAGGCCGGGCTGAACGCGACCGGCGAGCTGGACGAGCTTCGGGTCATCGCCGCCGCCGTGATCGGCGGGACGTCGCTCGCGGGCGGCGTCGGGACCATCTTCGGCGCCGTCCTGGGCGCCCTGACGATGCAGAGCCTCCAGTCCGGCATGGTGCTGCTCGGCCTGCCGAGCCCGATGCAGAACGTCGTGATCGGGCTGGTGCTGGTCGCGGCCGTGTGGCTGGACCAGTCCTACCGCCGCGGGAGGCTGTGACATGACCGCAACCGGCACCCCGCTGGTGGAGATGCGCGACATCTCGATCCGCTTCGGCGGCGTGCGCGCCGTCGACGAGGTCTCGATCGACCTGCATCCGGGCGAGGTGGTCGGCCTGCTCGGGCACAACGGCGCCGGCAAGTCGACGCTGATCAAGATTCTCTCGGGCGCCTACCGGGCCGATTCCGGCGAGATCCGCGTCAACGGGGAGCCGGCGGACATCCGCAGCCCGCGCGACGCCAAGCGTTACGGCATCGAGACGATCTACCAGACGCTGGCGCTGGCCGAGAACATCGACGCGGCCGGCAACCTGTTCCTCGGCCGCGAGCTGATGACGGCGTGGGGCACGCTGGACGACCAGCGGATGGAGGCCGAGACCCGCAAGGTGATGCAGCGCCTCAACCCGAACTTCAGGAATCTGGGCACGCCCGTGCGCTCGCTGTCGGGCGGGCAGCGCCAGTCGGTCGCCATCGCGCGCGCCATCTACTTCAATGCCCGCATCCTGATCATGGACGAGCCGACGGCGGCGCTGGGCCCGGCCGAGACCCGCATGGTCGCGGAGCTGGTGACGCAGCTCAAGGCCGAGGGGATCGGCATCTTCCTGATCAGCCACGACATCCACGACGTCTACGACCTGGCCGACCGCTGCGCGGTGATGAAGAACGGCAAGCTCGTCGGCACGGTGCGGACCCGCGACGTCACCAAGGACGACATCCTGGGCATGATCATCCTGGGCAAGCATCCCATCACCGGCGCCACCGTCTATTGAACCGTCTACCGAGGTGAAATCGCCGGCCGGCCAGCGGTATGGTGGACCCTTCCGCACGCAGCCTTGTTCCCATCACGGCGGGAAGGCGGTGCTGTCGGCCGCCGGCCCGTGCCCGTACGGTACGGCGCGCCCGCCACGCCGCCGGCGGCACCCCTCAGCCTCGCGAGAGTTCGGTTGCAGCACGTAGTCAGACCCGAGCCGACACCGAGGCGCCGCGGCGATGCGGCCCTCGATTTCCTGACCGGCGGCGGCGAGATGGGCGCGCTGATGCGCTCCCACGACTGGACCCGGTCGCCCCTCGGCCTGCCGGAGCGCTGGCCCCAGTCCCTGCGCTCGATCGTCGGCCTGCTGCTCAACTCCAAGTTCCCGATGTTCCTGGTCTGGGGGCCGGAGCTGGCCTTCCTCTACAACGACGGCTACCGCCCGATCTTCGGGGGCAAGCACCCGGCGGCCTTGGGACGGCCCTTCGCGCAGGTGTGGTCGGAGATATGGGACGACATCCGCCCGCTCGTCGACCGCGCGCTCGCGGGCGAGGCGACCTTCCACGAGAACCTGCCCCTGACCATGACGCGCAACGGCTACCCGGAGGAGGTCTACTTCACCTTCTCCTACAGCCCCGTGCGCGACGAGGCCGGCGGCGTGGCGGGCATGTTCTGCGCCTGCACGGAAACCACGGAGAAGGTCCTGGCGGAGCGCCAGCTTCGCGCGACCGAGGCCGAGCTGCGCAAGGCCAACAATGCCCTGGAGGTCGAGCGGGAGCTGGTGAAGGAAGCCAACACCCGGCTCTCGGACGAGGGCGACAGGCTACGCGACCTGTTCCGGCAGGCGCCCGGCTTCATGGCCGTCCTGCGCGGCCCCGACCATGTCTTCGAGCTCGTGAACGACGCCTTCTTCCAGCTCGTCGGTCACCGCGAGATCGAGGGCAGGGTGGTGCGCGAGGCCCTGCCCGAGCTGGAGGGCCAGGGCTTCTTCGAGCTGCTGGACAGGGTCTATGCGACCGACGAGCCCTTCGTCGGCGAGAGCATGCGCATCGAGTTCCAGCGGCGTCCCGGCGCGGCCCCGGAGGAACGCTTCGTCGACTTCGTCTACCAGCCGATCCGGGGCGCGGACGGGCAGGTCGTCGGCATCTTCGTCGAGGGCAGCGACGTCAGCCAGGCCAAGCGGGCGAAGGACGAGCTGCAGCGCCTCAACGAGACCTTGGAGGAACGCGTCGCCGCCCGCACCGTCGAGCGCGAACGGGCGGAGGCGGAGCTGCGCCACGCCCAGAAGATGGAGGCGGTCGGCCAGCTCACCGGCGGGGTCGCGCACGACTTCAACAACCTGCTCCAGGCGCTGACCGGCTGCCTCCAGATGATCGAGCGGCGCGCGCCGACGCCGCAGGTCCAGCCGCTGGTGGAGGCGGGGCAGCAGGCGATCGACCGCGGTGCCCGGCTGGTGCAGCAGCTGATGGCCTTCGCGCGCCGGCAGAACCTGCAGCCCGAGGCGGTCGACGTGCGCGACCGCATCCTGGGCATGTCCGAGCTGCTGGCCCGCGCGCTGCGGGCCGACATCTCCGTGGAGACCATGTCCGACCCGGAGCTGTGGCCCGTCGAGGTGGACCCGACCCAGCTCGAGCTGGCGATCATCAACCTGGCCGTCAACGCGCGCGATGCGATGCCGGGGGGCGGCCGGCTGCGCATCGAGACGCGCAACGTCCCGGGCTCGGGCCACGCCGGCGGCCCAGGTGCCGGCGACCCGGGTGCCGGCGACATGGTGCGCATCGGGATCTCGGACACCGGCTCGGGCATGGAGCCCGAGATCCTGGCCCGGGTCTTCGAGCCGTTCTTCACCACCAAGGAGGTCGGCAAGGGCTCCGGTCTCGGCCTGGCCCAGGTCTACGGCTTCGCGCGCCAGTCCGGCGGAAGGGTGGAGATCGACAGCGAGCCCGGCAGGGGGACGCGGGTGAACCTGTTCCTGCCGCGCACCGCGAAGCCCCTGGCCCATGCCGCGCCGCCGGGCCGTCCGGCCGAGGGGGCGACGCGGGACCTCCGGGTGCTCCTCGTGGAGGACGATCCCATCGTCGGCAACATGGTCGCGGCCGCGCTCGAGGACGTGGGCTACCGCGTCGTCAGGACCGCGCAGGCGACGGAGGCGCTGGCGGTCCTGTCGTCGGGCGGGCGCGTGGACCTGCTGTTCAGCGACATCGTGATGCCCGGCGAGATGAGCGGCCTGGACCTCGCGAACGAGGCGCGCCGGCGGCGGCCCGGCCTGCCGGTCGTGCTGACGACGGGCTACAGCGAGGAGGTGGCCCGCGCCGAAGGGGTGCGCGTGCTGCGCAAGCCCTACCGGATCGCGGCGCTGGTGGAGATCCTGGAGGCCGCGCTGCGCGCGTGAGGCTGCCATACCGCCGTCAGTCCGTCGCTCCCGCCGCGATCAGCCGGGACAGCTCCGGGGCCGACAGTGGCAGCTGGGCTGCCCGGCAGCGCGCCGTGCGCGCCGCGTGGCGCAGCGCGGGGCTGATCCGGTCGGCCACCAGGACGGCCGGCAGGGCCGCGCCGAAGCGTGCCCGCGCATGGGCCACCGCTTCGGTCCCGAAGCTCCCGCCGTCCAGCGCGCGTCCGGCCACGACCAGCAGCGGCGCCTCGCGCATCCGCCCGAGCACTCCGGACAGCTCGCCCAGGTTCCCGGCTTCGACCGCCTCCAGGCCGAGCTGGGCCAGCGCCGGCAGCACGCGCCCGCGCAGGGGCTCGCCGCCGACCATCAGGACCGCGCGGTGGCGCCGCTCCAGCCTCGGCAGCATCGGTTCGCCGGTCCATTCCGGCGTGGCGAGCGGCACCGTGACCGAGAAGACCGAGCCCGAGCCGGGGACGGAGCGCAGGCCGACCCGGTGGTCTAGCAGGGCCGCCAGCCGCATCACGATGGCGAGGCCCAGGCCGAAGCCGCCGGCCTCGCGGGACGCCTCGGCGCCGAGCCGCTGGAACTCCGTGAAGACGGTCTCCCGGTCGGCCTCGGGGATGCCGGGACCGGTGTCGGCGACCTGGATCTCGACCGCTCCGGGCCGGCGCCGGCAGCCGAGCACGACCCCGCCCGTCTCGGTGTAGGCTATGGCGTTGGACAGCAGGTTGCGCAGGATGCGGGCCAGCAGATGCGCGTCGCTCGCGACGGTGACGGAGGTCGCGACCACGCGCAGCCGCAGGCCCTTCGCCTCTGCCCGGGGCGCGAACTCGGCCGCCAGCTCCGCCAGCAGGTCGCCGAGCTTGACGGGGCCGGGGCGGGGATGCTCGGTCATCGCCTCGATCTGCGACAGCGTCAGCAGCTCGCCGACGATGCGCTCGATCGCCTGGAGCGCGCGTCCCGCGGCGGCCGCGGCGTCGCCGGCCCGCTGGTCCCGCCCGAGCCGGCGCCTCAGCACCTCCAGGAACAGGGCCGCGGCCTGCAGCGGCTGGCGCAGGTCGTGGCATGCCGACGCGAGAAGGCGGGCCTTGGCGACCACCGCCGCCTTCAGCGCGTCGCGCATCTGCGTCTGGGCGGTCACGTCGCCCGCGACCATGAACAGGTAGGGCAGGCCGCTGGGGCTGTCCTCGGCCACGAAGCGCCGGGCGAGCAGATGGCGGGTTCCGCCCGCGGCCGGCAGCTCCTCCTCCGAGTCCGAGAAGCGGGGGATGCGCGGCACGCCTTCCTCCCGGCTGCGGAGCAGCTCGGCCAGCGGGGGCGGCAGCAGCTCGGCGTCGGTCCGGCCGACCAGCAGGTCCCGTTCCAGGCCGAGCATTTCCGCCCAGGTCCGGCTCGCGGCGACGTATCGGCCAAGCTCGTCCTTGATGTGGAACAGCAGCGGCGCGTCTTCGAGGAGCGTGCCCAGCAGCCGGGCGACCAGGGGGTCGTCCGCTCGCCGGGGTTCCTGAACGGACATGCCGGAATCCTGTGATGGCTTCGGACACACCGATCATCGGGGCGGCACGGGGGCGCGACAATCGTGTCATCGGGTATGCGCGATGGCTTGTCGGCTAGCCTCTGCCCGGAAGGGGATACCGTTCCCGGCCCCGCGCCGGCCGGGACCTATCCCGAACCGCAGATGCCGTGCATACGCTCGTGCGGCATCATCTCACCTCCCGGGCGGGGCAGGCGCCCTCCAATGCGCGTCCCGGCTCCAGCCCCTCGACCGCCGCCAGCAGGGCGCGCGCGACCGTCTCGTCCGGCGATGCCGGAAGCTGGCAGCCGACGGTCCGCGTCAGCCCCAAATCCTCGATCGGGACCATGGCGACCGCGGCGCCGCTTTCGGCGACCAGGCTCTCGGGTGCGATCGTCACCCCGAGGCCGGCCGCCACGAGGTCGAGCGCGCGGCGCTCCTGGCCCGTGCGCAGGACGACCCGCAGCCGGATGCCGCGCGCGGCCAGCACCTCCCACGCCTCCCGGCCGCGTTCGCAGTGCTCGCGCAGCACGAAGGGCTCGTCCTCCAGGTCGCCGAGCCGGACCTGCGGGGCGGCCGCCAGCCGGTGCCGCTCGGCGCAGACCAGCGCCAGCCGGTCCTGGAACAGCGGCGTCCAGCCGTCCCCCCCGGCCATGTCGGATATCGTGAGCGCCGCCTCGATCCGGCCGTTGGACAGCCAGGACAGCAGCGTGCGCCCGTCCGCCTCGCGCAGCGCCAGGTCGAGGCCGGGCGCGACCTCGGCGAAGCGCCGCGCGAACCCGGCGACCAGCGCGGTCCCGATCGTCGGCAGCACGCCGACGGCGACGGGTGCACGCTGCGATCCGCGCTTGAACTCCGCCTTCGCCGCCTCGCTCTCGCCGAGGATGCCGAGAGCGCGGCGATGGAAGCGCGCGCCCCGCGGCGTCAGGCGCACATTGGCGCGGCGGCGTTCCAGCAGCGGGCCGCCGAGCTCCGCCTCCAGGGCGGCCAGGCCCGCCGAAAGTGCGGGCTGCGACACGTTGAGCCGCTGCGCGGCACCGGTCACGCTTCCGGTCTCCACGACGGCGGCGAGATAGCGCAACTGCTGGAGCTTCATCGGCGGTCCCCGGTTCGCGTCACAGCCATAAGGAAAATCTGTATTTGCTATTATGTAAATCGATTTTTCCTATGGCGGGCTTCGCTCTACGATCGGGGTGCCGGATGGGTGGGGCGAGCAGGCAAAGGAGGGAACGAATGACCGAGCGGCATCCCGGCTACCGGGACGATTGCATCTTCTGCAGGATCGCGGCGGGCGAGGTCCCCTGCTTCAAGCTCTACGAGGACGATCGCGTGGTGGCGTTCCTCGACATCAACCCCGTCAATCCCGGCCATGCCCTGGTCGTCACGAAGCGCCATTTCGCCGACCTGATGGAGACGCCGGACGCCGCCCTCCAGGCGGTGATGCCGGTCGTGCGCCGGGTCGCGCGCGCGGTGCGGCGCGAGTTGGAGCCCGACGGCATCAACCTGCACCAGGCGAACGGCCCTGGCGCCGCGCAGTCGGTCTTCCACTTCCACGTCCACGTCGTTCCCCGCCGCATGGACGACGGGCTGGCCATGAACTGGGCGCTGAAGCCCGGCGACCGGGCGGAGCTCGCCTCGCTCGCCGCCAGGCTCGCGGCGGCGCTGGCCTCGGGGGACGCATGAGCCTCGCCATGCCCGCCCCCGCGGAGCGGAGGCACACCCGCCGGAACGTGGTCGTGAGCGGCCGGCGGACCAGCATACGCATGGAGCGGCTGTTCTGGACCTGCCTGGAGGAGATGTGCCTCGAGCGGGGCGTCGGGATCGCCGACGTGCTGACGGAGATCGACCGCCGCCGGGGCAACCTGAGCCTGACCGCGGCCGTGCGGCTGCACGTGGTGGCGGCCTATCACCGCCGGCTCGTGCCCGCCGACGGGGAGCGCCGGGCGTCATGACGGCCGTCCTCTACGAGAAGCGCGACCGGATCGCCTATGTCACGCTCGACCGTCCCGGCCAGCTGAACGCGCTGGACGACGCGATGAACCGGGAGCTGTGGGAGGTCTGGCGCGACTTCGCCAGCGACGACGGCGTGGACGTCGCGATCCTGACCGGGGCCGGGCGGGCGTTCTGTGCCGGCGCGGACCTGAAGACCTTCATCCCGAAATGGGAGGGGGCGGACATGGCCGCTCCCCGGCGCAACCTCGCGCACGGCATCGGCGGCGGGCTGACGCGCGGGCAGCACCGCATCGACAAGCCCGTGATCGCGGCCGTGAACGGCCACGCCATCGGCGGCGGCTTCGAGCTGGCGCTCGCCTGCGACATCCGCATCGCCTCCGAGGAGGCGAGGTTCGGCGTCTTCGAGGTCAGGTACGGGCTCCACCAGGGCGACGGCGGCCTGGTCCGCCTGGTCGCCGTCGCCGGCATCGGCGTCGCCCTGGACCTGACCCTGACCGGGCGCGAGATCACGGCCGCGGAAGCGAAGGAGCTGCGGCTGGTGAGCCGCGTGGTCCCTCCCGGCGAGCTGATGCCGGCCGCCGAGGCTACCGCCCGCATGATCCTGGCCAACGGCCGCGCCGCCGTCCGCTCGGCGAAGGAGACGGTGCTGGAACTGATCGGCCGGCCCCTCGACGACGCGCTGCGGCTGGAAGCCCTCTACGGCTATTCCAGCCTCGGCGACTTCGCCGACGCCGGCGCCCGCCTGGAGACGTTCCGGCA
>NZ_DASYHS010000291.1:0-16299 GCF_035998295.1 Arenibaculum sp.
TCTACCCGAAGGTGCTGGTCGCGATCCTGATCGTGTTCTTCCCGGTCATGGTCAACGTGCTCGGCGCGATCCGCACGGTCGACCCGGACCTCATCAACCTCGCGCGCACCTTCAAGGCGACGCGCTGGCAGATCTTCCGGACGATCCAGTTCCCGTCCGCGATGCCGCCGCTGTTCTCGGGCCTGCGCATCGCGTCGACGCTGGCGGTCATCGGCGTCATCGTCGGCGAGCTCGTCGGCGGCAACATGGGCCTCGGCTACCTGCTCGTGTTCGGCGAGGGGTCGGGAAACACCGCCATGGTCTTCGTCACCATCATCATGCTGACGCTGATCGGCATTGCCGCCTATGGTGCGGTCGTGCTGGCCGAGCGGCGGGTCCTCCACTACCTGCCCAAGGCCGAGAAGAAGTCGACATGAGGGGAGACGGGACGGTGGCCGGGGAAAAGAGGAGCGAGGAAAAGCGGGGCGAGGACGCCGAGCGCTATCTGGTGCCGGGCCTGCAGAGGGGGCTCGAGATCCTGCGCTGCTTCCGGCGCGACCGGCCCCATGTCAGCGCCGCCGAGGTGGCCAAGGAGCTGCGCATCCCGCGCTCGACCGTGTTCCGCCTGATGACGACGCTGGAATACCTGGGCTTCCTGGAGCGCTCGCGCGACGGCCGCGACTACAGGCTGGGCGTCGCGGTCCTGTCGCTCGGCTTCGAGTACCTGGCGTCGCTGGAGATCACGGAGCTCGCCCGCCCGCTGCTGGAGCGGCTGCGCGACGAGACCGGGTTCAACGCGCATCTCGTGGTGCGCGACGGGCGCGAGGTGGTCTTCGTGATGAAGGTCGCAGCCCCCTCGACCTTCGTCGGCAGCGTTTCCATCGGCACGCGGATGCCCGCGCACGCCACCGTGCTCGGCCGCGCCTTCCTCGCCCACATGGACGGGGGCGAGCTGGAGGCGCTGTATCCCCAGCGCACCCTGGAGCGCTTCACGCCGCAGACCCCCGCGACGCTGGACGACCTGCGGGTCCTGCTCGCCGAGGACCGGCACCGGGGCTACGCGATCAGCGAGAGCTTCTTCGAGCGCGGCATCTCCGCCATCGCGGCGCCGGTCTTCGACGACACAGGGACGGTGACGGCCGTGATCAACATCACGGTCCCGGAGGGCAGCGCCGACCCGGAACGGCTGCGCGGCCCGCTGGCCGAGCGCGTCGTCGCGACCGCGCGGGAGCTGTCGCGGCGCCTCGACTACGACGAGACCCGCGGCCGCAGGCTCGCGGCCAATTTCTGAGCCAGGGCGCCCCTTGCCCATCCGTGGGGCGCCAAGCGGAAAGGATCGACGGATGATCAAGGGCATCGATCGGATCACCTACGGCGTCGAGGACATGGAGGCCTGCCGGCGCTTCCTCGGCGACTGGGGCCTGGGCGAGGTCGAGGCGGGCGCCGACCGGGCGCTCTACGAGACGCTGGACGGCTGCGAGGTCGAGCTGCGCCTGAAGGACGACCCCACCCTGCCCCCTGCGATCGAGCCCGGCTCGACCCTGCGCGAGGTGGTCTGGGGCGTCGAGGACGACGCCGCGCTGGCGGCCGCGGCGGAGCGCATGAAGGCCCTGCCCGGCCACGACCTGCGCGACGGGCTGCCGGGCTGCACCGATCCCGTCGGCCTGATGGTGCGCGTGCGCGTCAGCCGCCGCCGGCCGGTCCCGGTCAAGGGCTCCCCGATGAACACGATCGACCAGCATCTCCGCGTCGACGAGCCGAGCCCGGTGTACGAGCGCGCGACGCCGGTCAAGGTCGGCCACGTCGTCCTGTTCACCGACCGCATCGACGAGCACGAGGCGTTCTACGTCGACCACCTGGGCTTCCATGCTTCCGACCGCTATCCCGGGCGCGGCGTGTTCCTGCGCTGCGGGCCGCGCGGCGGGCACCACGACCTGTTCCTGCTCCAGCTTCCCAAGCCGAAGGTCGGCCTCAACCACATCGCCTTCACCGTGCGCGACATCCACGAGGTGTTCGGCGGCGGCATCCACATCAACCGCTGCGGCTGGCCGACCGAGATCGGCCCGGGCCGCCACCCGATCTCCTCGGCCTATTTCTGGTACGTGAAGAACCCCTGCGGCGGCCTGGCCGAGTACTACGCCAACGAGGACTGGGTCACCGAGAACTGGAAGCCGCGCGAGTTCCAGCCGTCCCCCGAGATGTTCGCGGAGTGGGCGGTGGTCGGCGGCATCGACGGCCAGACCCGCCGCCAGACCACGCGCTGACGCAAGGCGGCCCCCGCGGGCGCCGCCTCCTCCTCCCACCACTGCCGAACCTGCCCTCGAGGCGGGAACGCTCCCTCTTTGCCTTCGCCTCGCTGCCGCCGCCCGGCGGTCCCGCCCACCCCATCCAGACGGGAGAACGAAGTCCATGAACATACGCACGCTGTCGGCCATCGGGCTGATGGGCCTGGCCATGATCGGCGCGAGCCCGTCGGCCCGGGCCCAGCCGGTCCTCACGATCGGCACCAACCAGCCGGGGACGATCTTCCATTCGGCCGGGTCGGCGATCGCCAAGGTCGTGAAGGACGCGAAGGACATCGAGATGCGGGTCCAGCCCTTCGCCGGGTCCGGCCCGCTGCTGGCGCTGATCGAGCAGAAGAAGCTCGACTTCGCGATCGTCAACGTCTTCGAGATGTCGCAGGCGATGAACGGCCGGGAGCCCTTCTCGGAGGAGCATCCGAACCTGCGCGTCGTCTCCAGCCTGTTCAAGACCCATGTCGGCTTCCTGGTGCCGGCGGACTCGCCGATCGAGGAGCTGGCCGACATCCGCGGCAAGAGCGTGGCGTCGGGCTATTCCTCGGCGCCGATCATCGAGCTGATGCGCCAGGCGATCATGGCGAATGCCGGGGTCGAGGACGGCGAGGTCACCGCCGTGCCCGTCCCGAACTCCGTGCGCGGCGGCGACCTGATGGAGAGCGGGCGCGTCGACGTCGCCTTCCTGTCGCTGGGCTCGGGCAAGGTCGCGGAGCTCGACGCGGCGCTGGGCGGCGTGCGCTTCCTGTCGCTCTCGCCCGAGGACGGGGACGTCGCGGCGATGCGGGAGGTGATGCCGCAGGGCTCGGCCCTGGCGGTCCAGCCGGCCCCCAACCGGCCCGGCGTCGGCAAAGGCACCCGCCTGCTCGGCTACGACATCGTCCTCGTCACGCATGAGGACACCGACGCCGAGACGGTCCAGGCGGTGCTGGACGTGCTCGCCAACGAGCAGGACGCGCTGGCGCAGTCGCTGCCCAGCTTCGACGAGCTGACGGTGGAGGCGATGGGCGGCGTGCCGAACATCCCGTACCACCCCGCCGCCGAGCAGGCGTTCGAGACGCTCGGCAGCGCCGAGTAACCCCGGCGGGACGAGGAAAGATGACGGGTCACGCTTTCGCGCATCGCTGGTTCGCGCTCACGAATTCGCTCGCCGCGGGAGCGTTGACCGTCCTTTCGGCCGCCCTCGCCTTCAATCTCGGCTCGGCGCTGGGCATCGTCTACTACGAGGAGCAGGCCTACGCCCTGGGCGTCGGCCTGACCCTGTTCCTGGTCTTCCATCGCCGGCGGGGCGGTGCCGCGGCCGTGCCGGAGGCGGCCCTCGCCTGGGCGCTGCTGGCGATGACCGCGTATTTCGCCGTGCATTTCGACCGCTACTCGATGGCGGTCGCCTTCCAGCCTCCGGAGATCGTCTATGGCGGCGCCGTCGTGATCCTGGCGCTGCTCGAAGCCGTGCGCCGGGTCGCGGGATGGCCGCTGGTGCTGGTGATCCTCGCGATCATGGCCTACACGCTCCTCGGGCAGCATCTCCCGTCGGACTTCGCGGCACCGCCGACGGACCTGACGAGCATGACGATCTACGTGGCGGCCGACGCCAACTCGATCCTGGGCTCGCCGATCGCGGTCGCGATCGTGGTCGTGCTGCCGTTCCTGTTCATGGGCAACCTGCTCGGCCGCTCGGGCGGCGCGCAGTATTTCACCGACTTGTCGCTCGCCCTGTTCGGGCGCTCGCCCGGCGGCCCGGCGAAGGTCGCGGTCGTCTCGTCCGGCCTGCAGGGCGCGATATCCGGCAGCGCGGTCGCCAACGTCGCCAGCAGCGGGGTCATGACGATCCCGATGATGAAGCAGGCCGGCTACACGCCGGAACGCGCGGGCGCGATCGAGGCGGTCGCCTCGACGGGCGGCCAGCTCGTCCCGCCGGTGATGGGGGCCGCCGCGTTCCTGATGGCGGAGTTCCTGAAGATCTCCTACGCGGAGATCGTGCTGGCGGCGATCATCCCGTCGCTCCTCTACTACGGCTCGCTGTTCCTGGCCGTCCACCTGATGGCGCAGCGCGACCAGCTCGGCCGGATCGATCCCGACGTCGAGCGGACGGCGCGCATCCTGAAGCGCGGCTGGTTCTTCCTGCTCGGCCTGGGGGGATTGCTGCTCCTGCTGCCGTTCGGCGGCTGGCGGCCGGAGGCGGCGGCCTTCGCTGCCGCCGCGTTCTTCGCGCTGTGCGGGCTGCTGATCGGCTACCGCGGCGCGCGGATGCGGCCGGCCGAGCTGCTGGCCTCCCTGTCCGACACCGGTCGCACGGCGGTGGACGTGCTCGTCATCTCGGCCGCGGCCGGGATCGTGGTGGGCCTGCTGAACGTGTCCGGCCTGTCCTTCTCGCTGTCGATGTTCCTGATCGCGCTGGCGCGCGACAGCGTGGTGCTGCTGCTCGCCTACACGGCCGTGGTGTCGATCCTGCTGGGCATGGGCATGCCGACCACGGGGGTCTACGTGCTGCTGGCCACCATCGTGGCGCCGGCGCTGGTGCAGCTCGGCATCCTGCCGCTCGCGGCCCATTTCTTCATCTTCTACTTCGGCATGATGTCGATGATCACGCCGCCGGTCGCGATGGCGGCCTTCGCCGCCGCCAGCATCAGCGGGGCGAAGCCGATGGCGACCGGCTGGACCGCCATGCTGATCGGCTGGCCGGCCTTCATCCTGCCGTTCCTGATGACCGAGACGCCGGAGCTGCTGTTCGTCGGCCCGCTGCCGCTCGTGCTGCTCGAGGGGGCGCTGGCGGTCGTCGGGGTCGCCGCGGTGACCGCGGCGGGGCTCGGCTACTGGCGCCGCCGGCTGGGTGCCGCCCAGCGCCTGGCCCTGGGCGGGCTGGGCGCGGTCGCGCTGGCCTCGGTGACCACGGCCAGCCCGGAACTGGCCATGGCGGTGCGGGTCGCGGCGGCCGCCGGCCTCCTGGCGTGGATGGCCGGCGCGCCGGTGGCGTTCCTGCGCAGGGCCGCAGCGCAGACGGACGGGAACCGGACGTAGATGCCCCCGCCGTCCCCGCCGTCAGCCCGCGACGGGGGCGGCGGAGGCCTTGATCTGGACCCGGTAGCCCGAGCGGACGTTGGGCCAGTAATCCCAGATCGCCTTGTGATGGGTGCAGCGGTTGTCCCAGAAGGCGATGGAATGGGCGCGCCAGCGGAAGCGGCAGGTCCATTCCGCCCGCGCGCAATGCGCGATCAGGAACTTCAGGACGTGCTCGCCCTCTTCGCGCGGCAGCTCGTTGATGCGGGCGGTGAAGTCGGTGTTGACGAAGATCACCTTCCTGCCGCTCTCGGGATGCCGCGTGATCACGGGATGGACCGAGACCGGCGTTCCCGGGCCGAAGACGCGCGTGCCGTCATGGGTCGCGGTCAGCCCTTCCAGATAGGCCTTCATGCGCGCGGACAGGGCGTCGTAGGCGGCGTACATGCTCGCGAACATCGTGTCGCCGCCGCCGTTGGGCGGGACCGTGTGGTTGTAGAGGATGCTGCCCAGCGGCGGGATCGGCGCGCAGGACTGGTCGCTGTGGAAGTTCTCCCCCGATACCCGCGTCGAGGTCTCGTCGTAGTGGAACTTGCGGACCAGCGGGTTGTCCGTGGTCTTGCTGATCGTCGACACGCCGACATGCCTGCCGAGCGGGCCGAAATAGCCCGCCAGCCGGATCTGGTCGTCGAAGCCGATCTCCTGCTCGCGGAAGAAGATTACCTGGTGCTCGACGAATGCCCGGCGCAGCTCCTCCACCTGGCGCGGGTCGAGCGGCCGGGTCAGGTCGACGTCGCCGATCTCGGCGCCGATATGCGGGCTGACCGGGGTCACGCTGATGGTCTCGTATCCCATGACGATGCTCTCCCTCGTGGTCTCGTTCCCGGGCGAGGCTAGCAACCCTTTCCTGTCCGTTCTAATATCGATTTGCGCGTATCGCATATCAGAGTGATATGAAATGGACATACGGTACCTGCGCCATTTCCTGGCGGTGGCCGAGGAGCTGCATTTCGGGCGCGCGGCCAGCCGGCTGAACATGGAGCAGGCGCCGCTGAGCCAGTCGATCCGGCGCCTGGAGGCGTGGCTGGGGGTGGCGCTGTTCGACCGCTCGGCGCGCGGCGGCACCCGGCTGACGCCGGCCGGCGCGACGCTGGTCGAGGAGGCGCGCAAGACCGTCCGCCAGTTCGAGCACGCGGTCGCGGCGACGCGCAGGACGGGCGGCAAGGCCGAGGAGCCGGTCTCGGTCGGCTTCGTGACTGCCGGCATCCTCCGGCTGCTGCCGGCGGCGATCCGTTCCTTCCAGGCGCAGGCGCCGGGCGCGCGGGTGCAGTTGGTCGAAGCGTCGACCAGCGACCTGCTGGCCGCGATCGACGCGGACGCGCTGGACCTGGCGCTGATCCATCCGATCGAGCGCTGCCCGGCCGGCGTGGTGCAGGAGGAACTGAGGCGCGACCGCACGATCGCGGCGCTGCCGCGCGGCCACCGGCTGGCCGAGCGCGGCGCGCTGTCGATGCAGGACCTCGCCGGCGAGCCGATGATCTTCTTCCCGAAATCGGCGAGCCCGGACCTCTACGAGCGGTTCGCGGCGTTCTTCCGGGAGCGGGGCATCACCCCCAGGATCGAGCAGGAGGCGCGCCTGACGCCGACGATCCTATCGCTGGTGGCGGCCGGGCTGGGCTATTCGCTGGTCCAGGAGAGCGCCCGCTTCCTGCCCTTCCCCGACGTCGTGTTCCGGCCGGTCAGGGACCTGCCCGCGGAACTGGCCTGGAGCCTGTCGCTGGCCTGGAAGCCGCGCCGGGCGCGCGCGGCCGCAAGCACCTTCGCCGACAGCCTGCGCGCCGCCGCCGCGCCGTGAGGCGTCCTTACCCGTACGGCGCCCCTACCCGTGCGGCATCAGCCGCCGTCGGAGGACGCCGCCTCGTCGACCTTCTCCGCGTCGCCGAGCAGGTCGATCAGCACCGTCGTGCAGTGCTGGAGCCGCTGGTCCGACGCCGCCGGCGACATGTCGCAGCCGGTCTTTTCCTGCCATTCCGCGAGCATGCGCGCCAGATGCGCCTTGACGTGGTCCTCGCGATCGAGGCGCCTCGATGCCATCCGTCTTCCTCCTCTTTCCCGGCCGCGGCCGGACGTGTGAGATTACAGGGACGCGGCCGCCGGAACCAGCGTGGTCCGTCCCATCTTCCGAACGGGAAACAGCCGAACATGCCGAACGCCCTCTTCTCGCCGCTGCGCCTGCGCGGCCTCACCTTGAAGAACCGCGTCGCCGTCTCGCCGATGTGCCAGTACAGCGCCGGCGACGGCCTCGCCAACGCCTGGCACCTCGTCCATCTCGGCAAGTTCGCCCAGGGCGGCGCCGGTCTGGTCTTCACCGAGGCGGCGGCCGTCTGCCGGAAAGGCCGCATCACCCATGGCGACCTCGGCATCTGGTCCGATGCCCACGCGGCGGCGCTGGCCCCGGTCACGGGCTTCCTGCGCGCCCAGGGGGCGGCCTCGGCGATCCAGCTCGGCCATGCCGGGCGCAAGGCGTCGATGCAGCGGCCCTGGCACGGCAACGGCCCGCTGGACGCCGACGACCGCGCGCGGGGCGAGACGCCGTGGGAGGTCGTCGGCCCGTCGCCGGTGCCGGTCGCGGAGGACTGGCTGGTCCCGCGGGAGATGACAGCGGAGGACATCGCGCGGACGGTCGAGGACTTCGCGGCGGCGGCGCGGCGCGCCGACCGGATCGGCTTCGACGTCGCCGAGATCCACGCCGCCCACGGCTACCTGCTGGCGAGCTTCCTGTCGCCGGTGTCGAACCGGCGGGGCGACGCCTATGGCGGCGGGCGCGCGGGCCGCGCGCGCATGCTGCTGGAGACGGTCGAGGCCGTGCGTGCGGCCTGGCCGGAGGACAAGCCGCTGTTCGTCCGGGTCTCGGCCGTCGACGGGGCTCCGGACGGCTGGTCGCTGGACGACACGGTGTGGCTCGCCGGCGAGCTGGGCTCGCGCGGGGTCGACGTGATCGACTGCTCGTCGGGCGGGATCTCCGGGTCGGCGACGCTGGGCCGCGCCGCGCCGCAGCCGGGCTTCCAGGTCCCCTATGCCGAGCGGGTGCGGCGGGAGACCGGGGTGCTGACGCAGGCGGTCGGGCTGATCCTGGACCCGGAGCAGGCCGAGGCGGTGGTCGCCGAGGGGCGCGCGGACATCGTCGCGGTCGGGCGCGAGATGCTGGCCGACCCGAACTGGGCGCTCCACGCCGCCCGCGCGCTGGGCGCCGACGACGCGTTCGCGCAGTGGCCGGTGCAGTACGGCTGGTGGCTCGACCGGCGCCACAAGCTGGTCGGGCGCTGAGGAACGCGCGGGCGCGATTCTCGCTTTGACGGGCGGCGCCGGACGGACCAGCATGCGCGCCGAACGAGACCTGGGAAGGGAGCCGGCATGTCGAAGGAAAGCGCGCAGGGTTACGTCGACGACCCGCGCAACGATGGCGTCCTCGTCTACGTGGACGGGGAGTTCGTGCCGCGGGACCAGGCCCGGGTCTCGGTCTTCGACAGCGGCTTCGCGCTGGGCGATGGCGTGTGGGAGGGGCTGCGGCTGGTGAAGGGCCGGCTGCTGGCGCTCGACGACCATCTCGACCGCCTCTACGAGGGGGCAGGCGCGATCCGGATCGACATCGGCCTCGACCGCGACGCCCTGACCGGCGTCATCCGCGAGACGCTGGCCAGGAACGGCATGGAGGACGGCGCCCATATCCGCCTGATGGTCACCCGCGGCCGCAAGAAGACCGTGAACCAGGACCCGCGCTTCGCCCTCGGCCCGGCGACCGTGGTCATCGTCGCCGAGTACAAGCGCCCGAATCCCGAGACCAAGGAGAAGGGCCTGTCGCTGTTCACCTCGACCTTCCGGTGCAGCGGCCCGGACGTGTTCGACCTGCGCCTCAACTCCCACAGCCGGCTCAACCTGATCCAGGCGCTGATCCAGGCCATCGACGCCGGCGCCGACGAGGCGCTGATGCTCGACCCGCACGGCTTCGTCGCGAGCTGCAATTCCACGAACTTCTTCATCGTGCGCAAGGGCGAGCTCTGGACCTCGACCGGCCGGTTCAACTTCAAGGGCATCACCCGGCGCAAGGTCCTGGAACTGGTGCGCAAGGAGGGCGGGACGACGCGCGAGGCCGACTTCACCCTGGCCGAGGCCTACTCCGCCGACGAGGCCTTCGCCACCGGCACGCTCGGTGGGATCACGCCGGTGACCCGCATCGACGGGCGCGCGATCGGCGCCGGCCGGCCGGGCGACTACACCCGCGCGCTGGCGGCGCGCTACGAGGCATACCTGACCGGAGAGGCCGTATCGTGAGCGTCCGTATCGCCCCTGTCCGCATAGCCATGTGGTCGGGTCCGCGCAACATCTCCACCGCGATGATGCGGGCCTGGGAGAACCGGCCGGACACCGCCGTCGTCGACGAGCCCTTCTACGCCTTCTACCTGGCGCGGACCGGGCTGGACCACCCCGGCCGGGACGAGGTGCTGGCCAGCCAGCCGACGGACTGGCGCACGGTGGCGGCGGCGCTCGCGGACGAGCCCGTCCCCGGCGGCCGGGCGGTGTTCTACCAGAAGCACATGACGCACCACATGCTGGCTGGCGTCGGGCTGGAGTGGACGGACCGCGTGCGCAACGCCTTCCTGATCCGCGACCCGGCCGAGGTCGTGGCGTCCTACGTCCAGCGCCGCGGCAGCGTCGACCTCGCCGATATCGGGGTCGAGCGCCAGGTCGAGCTGTTCGACCGCGAGGCCGACCGGCTCGGCCACGCGCCGCCGGTGGTGGACGCACGCGACGTGCTGGCCGATCCCGGCCGGGTGCTGGCGCGGCTGTGCGCGGCGCTGGGCGTGCCGTTCACGGACGCCATGCTGCGCTGGCCGGCGGGCCGGCGCGACACCGACGGCGTCTGGGCGCCGCACTGGTACGCCTCGGTCGAGGCCTCGACCGGGTTCGGCGCCCCGCCGCCGCCGCCGCCGCCGCTCTCCGGCGACCTCGCCCGGGTGGCCGAGGCCGCGCGGCCCCATTACGAGCACCTGCACCGCTGGCGCCTCGCCTGACGGGGCATTCGTGGCCGGCAACCCCCGAACTCATTGTGTTGCCCAGCCGGCGATGGCATATGGCGTGCGATGGCTACGAACAGCACCTTGACGGCTGCCGGCGTCGACTTCCTGTCGGGCGGAGGCGAGACGGGGGCACTGATG
Source organism: Arenibaculum sp. (assembly GCF_035998295.1). Taxonomy (NCBI): domain Bacteria; kingdom Pseudomonadati; phylum Pseudomonadota; class Alphaproteobacteria; order Rhodospirillales; family Azospirillaceae; genus Arenibaculum; species Arenibaculum sp. Next base: position 10,487 of record NZ_DASYHS010000291.1, read on the forward strand.
CGCGCCCATGACTGGTCGGCCTCGCCGCTCGGCTCGCCCGAGGCGTGGCCCCAGCCGCTGCGCACGCTGGTCGGCCTGATGCTCAACTCGCTCCAGCCGATGTTCGTCGCCTGGGGCCCGCGGCGCATCCTGCTCTACAACGACGGCTACGCCCCGCTGTGCGGGGCGCGCCACCCGTGGGCGCTGGGACGGCCCTTCGCCGAGGTCTGGCACGACATCATCGACGACGTCGGGCCGATCATGGACCGGACCTATGCCGGCGTGTCGACGCACATGGACGACATCCGGTTCACGATGCACCGCAACGGCTATCCGGAGGAGGCGAACTTCACCTTCTCCTACACGCCGGTCCGCGACGAGGGCGGCGAGGTCGCCGGCATGTTCTGCGTCTGCACCGAGACGACGCAGAGGGTGGCCGCCGAGACCGCGCTGCGCGAGAGCGTCGCGCGGCAGGCCTTCCTGCTCCGGCTCGCCGACCGGACGCGCGGGCTCGGCGATCCCGAGGCGATCATGGCGGCCGCGGTGGAGATGCTGGGCGCCCATCTGGGCGTGGGACGGGTCGGGTACGCCGAGACCGACGACACGGCGGCGCATCTGGACGTGCTGGTCGACTGGACCGACGGCGTTCAGCCGAGCGCCGTCGGCCGCGTCCCGATCGCCGTCTACGGGATGGAGATCGTGGAGGCGTACCGGGCCGGCCGGCCCTGGGTCGTCGAGGACGCCGGGACCGATCCGCGGCCCGAGGTGCGCCGGGCGCTGGCGGACTATCTCGGCTGGGGCTCGCGCGCGGTGATCGGCGTGCCGCTGACCAAGGCGGGGCACTGGGTCGCGGCGCTGTTCGTCCACAGCCCGGCGGCGCGCGCCTGGACGCCGTCGGAGGTCGAACTGGTCCGCGACGTCGCCGAGCGGACCTGGGACGCCGTGGAGCGCGCGCGGGCCGAGACGCGCCTGCGCGAGGGCGAGGCGAAATACCGGACGCTGTTCGAGGCGATGGACGAGGGCTACATGCTTGCCGACGTCGTCTTCGACGAGGCGGAGCGGTCGGTCGACGTCCACTACCTGGAGGCGAACCCGGCGGCGACCCGCATGCTGGGCCGGGATTGCACCGGACTGCGGATGAGCGAGATCGACCCAAGCTTCGAGCCGTACTGGTACGAGATCTGGGGCCGCGTCGCGCGGACCGGCCGGGGTGAACGGCTGGAGCGGTACGCCGAGCCGCTGAACGCCTGGTTCGACTTCTACATCTTCAGGACCGGCGGCGCGGACAGCCGGCGGGTCGCGGTCGTGTTCGAGGACGTCACCGGGCGCAAGCGGGTCGAGGAGGAGCTGCGCGGGCTCAACGAGACGCTGGAGCAGCGCGTTGCCGACGCGCTCGCGGAGCGCAAGGTGTTGGCCGACGTCGTCGAGAGCACGGGAGCCTTCATCCAGGTCCTCGATCTCGACTACCGCATCCTCGCCATCAACAGGGCCAACGCCGACGAGTTCGAGCGGCTCTACGGCGTGCGGCCTAGGGTCGGCGACAGCCTGATGGACCTGCTCGCGGGCGAGCCGGAGCATCGCGAGCGGCTGAGGGCGCTGTGGGGACGCGCGCTGGCCGGCGAGGAGTTCAGCCTAGTCGACGAGTTCAGCCATCCTGGCCACGAGCGGCGCGTCTACGAGATCAAGTTCAACGTCCTGCGCGACCGCGACGGCCGGCGGATCGGCGCCTACCATTTCGTCTACGACGTCACCGAGCGCCAGCAGGGCCAGATGCGGCTGGACGCGGCGGAAGAGCAGCTGCGCCAGGCGCAGAAGATGGAGACGGTCGGCCAGCTCACGGGCGGGGTGGCGCACGACTTCAACAACCTGCTCCAGGCGCTGTCGGGCTGCCTGTCGATGATCGGCCGCCGCACCCGGGAGACGGAGGTCCGCCCGCTGATCGAGGCGGGCCAGCAGGCGGTCGACCGCGGGGCCAAGCTGGTGCAGCAGCTCATGGCTTTCGCCCGGCCGGAGAGCCTGCGCCCGCAGCCGATCGACGTGCGCGAGCGCGTGGTCGGCATGTCGGAGCTGCTGGCCCGCGCGCTGCGCGCCGACATCCGGCTGGCGACGGAGTTCAGCCCCGGCCTGTGGCCGGTCGAGGTCGACCCGACCCAGTTCGAGCTGGCGCTGATCAACCTGGCGGTGAACGCGCGCGACGCGATGCCCGAGGGCGGCGACCTCGCGATCGAGGCGTCCAACCTGCATCTCTCGACCCCGGACGCGGCGGGCCTGGTCGGCGACTTCGTCCGGCTGTCGGTGCGCGACACCGGGACCGGCATGCCGGAGGAGGTGGCGGCGCGGGTGTTCGAGCCGTTCTACACGACCAAGGAGGTCGGCAAGGGCTCGGGCCTGGGGCTGAGCCAGGTCTACGGCTTCGCCCGCCAGGCCGGCGGCACCGCCCGGATCGAGAGCGTGCCGGGCCGGGGCACGGTGGTGACCATGCTGCTGCGGCGCTCGGCCCTGCCGGCGCCGGTCGTGGAAGCCGCCGCGCCGACGGTCGCGAACGCGCGCCGGCGCGGCAGCATCCTGGTGGTGGAGGACGACGAGGTGGTGGCGACCACGGTCGCCGCGGCGCTGGAGGACGCGGGCTACGCGGTGGCGTGGGTCGCGACGGCCGACGAGGCGCTGTCGCTGCTGGCGGGCGGCACGCCGTTCGACCTGGTGTTCAGCGACGTGGTGATGCCCGGCCGGCTCAGCGGCCTGGACCTGGTGCAGGCCGCCCGGCACCTGCGCCCGGACCTGCCGGTGGTGCTGACCACCGGCTACAGCGAGAAGCTGGCGCGCGCCGAGGGCGTGCACGTCCTGGCGAAGCCGTACCGCATCGACGACCTCGTCCACGCGCTGGATGCCGCGATGGACGCCGCGGGGCCGTGAGGGGCAAGGCTCCACTTCCCTGAGGTAGAAAAAGGTTACAACAAGGGGTGTTAAATTTCGACCGGAGGGCTTCCGCATGGATTGGGTTATGGGCGTGTATTACGCATCCGGCTTCGTCATGATCGCTTCGCTGGTCGCGTTCGGTTATTTCTTCAAGAAGTCGATCGAGAATTCGCGGGTGGATATGAAGAAGACCCTCCAGATGACGGAAATGAGCATCAATGCCGTGGCCCGCAAGTATAGTATTTTCCCAATATTCGACGAGGTGGGGCAGCGTTACCGGACCAGGATGTGGATTGCCGGCGGCGTGTTCCTCGCATCGGGCTTCCTGGGGAAGATGATCAATCCCTGAAGTTTTTTCACGCGCCGGCCGCCAGGGCTGCGTGCAGCACGGCGAGGTTCACGGCGTTGAGGGTACCGTGGACGATGATGCACGGGACCAGCGATCCCGCCCGCTCGTAGACCAGGGCCAGGATCACGCCCTGGACGAAGATCGCCGGGACCAGCAGGGGAATGCCGTGCACGAGGCTGAAGAGCAGGGCGCTGAGCGCCGCCGCCGGCACCACGCCCGATAGACGGCGCAGCCAGCCGTAGAGCAGGCCGCGGAACACGGTCTCCTCGACGGTAGGCACGAGCACCGCCATGACCGCCAGCTGCCCGAGGAGGATGCCGGGATCGGGACCGTCGGGGGCGACGAGGTCCAGCTGCGGGTTGCGGAAATCCCCGCCCGCGACGGCCTGGACGAGGCCGTTGACGAGCCAGACCACGGGTACCGAGACGGCCCCGACCGCGAATCCGCGGCGGACCCATCCCCTGCCCGCCCGCCGAAGGCCGAGCTGGTGCCACCGCGTCCCGGACGGGAGGATCGCGGCCAGCCAGACGACACCCAGCACCAGCGCCGACTGGACGAGGAGATGGAGCAGGACCTCGCCGGCGCTCGGCCGGCCGACGTCGACGATGCGGCCGAGCACGACGACGACCGCGAGCAGGGCCGCGACCGCCAGCAGCAGGTGCCACAGCCGGACCGGCAGGTCGCGCCATGGCTGGGCCGGTGCGTCGTGTTCTCGGCGATCGTCGGGGGACACGTCGGTCCTGCGGTGGCGGACGGGGAATGCCCTGGGAAACGGGGGCGGTCCGGCCGGGTTCCCGACGCCCTGCCTTTCGGCAGGCCGCCTTCAGCTAGACGCGGATGTCGGCGAGGAGCCCCGGCCGCTTCTCGCCGCCTTTCTTCAGCGCCTCCTCGATCTCCTTGCGGATCTTCTCCTCGATGCGGGCGCGCTCATCGGGATCCATGCCCTGGAGCCCTTCCTCGGTGAGGCCGTGGGCCTTCAGGTAGGAGTACCGGATCTTCTCGGCGGGCGTCATCCGGGCGAAGTCCAGGAACTCCTTCTCGACCTTGCTGCGCGACGCCGGCTCCTGTTGGGCGGACTGGGTGGGCGCCACCCATTTCGGGGGTACGTATCCCCCGGCTCCCACACCGGTCAGTGCGAAGGACACTTCCATATCTCCCGTCACAACAAGCTCTTGCCGCCACGTGATGCAGGCTGCATGCCAGGGTGGAAGCGTCGGCGCAGTGCGGATGTCGCAGGGGACCGGCCGGGCCGGGATTGCCCATGGGCAAGATTTTCCCGGCACGGGTTGCCGGGGAGCCGCGGCCCCGGGCTACAGCGCCGCGCCCACTTCCCTGATGACGCCGCGCATCCAGCGATGCAGGGGGTCGGCATCGTGCCGCTGGTGCCAGACCATGTGCATGGTGACGTCGTCGAGCTGGAGCGGCGGGCGAAGGATCTTGATCCCGGCAGCCGGCGCCAGCCTGCGGACCAGCTTTTCAGGCAGCGTCGCGACGAGGTTGCCGGCGCCGACCACCAGGGGCACCGCCGCGAAGCTCGGCAGGACCAGGGCGATGCGCCGGCGCAGCCCGCGGGCCGCCAGCACGGCGTCGGTCGGGCTGCCGCCGCGCCCCTCCGGGGAGACGACGACGTGATCGCAGGCCAGATATGTCTCGAGGTCGACCTCGCCCCCGGCCACGGCCGGGTTTCCGGCGGCGGCCAGCATCACCATCCTCTCGACGTAGAGCGGCTCGCGCCGCAGCTCGGTGACGATTTCCCCCGCGGGGACGACGGCGAGATCCGCCTCGCCCCCGATCAGCTGGCCCTGGAACCGGAGCCGGTCGGTGACGCGCACGCGCAGGTCGAGCCCCGGCGCCTCGCGCCGCAGGCGGGGGACCAGCGGCGGCAGCAGGACGCAATCCACCAGGTCCGGCGACGCCAGGGTCATCGAGGCCTGGACCGTCGCCGGCAGGAAAGGCCCGTCGCCGGCCCCCATGACCAGCGAGATCTCGGCCAGGGCGCGGCGCAGCGGCGCGGCCAGTTCCAGCGCCCGGGCGGTCGGCAGCATCTCGCCGCCCTGCCGGACGAGCAGGGGATCGCCGAACATCTGGCGCAGCCGGTTCAACGCCTTGCTCGTCGCCGACTGGCTGAGGCCGATCCGCTCGCCGGCCCGGGTGACGTTCCGCTCCGCCAGCAACGCGTCGAAGGCGACGAGCAGATTCAGGTCGATGGCAGCCAAATTCCTCATGGTCATGAACTGTATGGCAACATGCCATTTCCGTCACGGCCTTCCCGCCGCCAGGATGAGCCCCGCGCCGATCGGAGCGCATGAGAGAGGAGACGGAGCATGACGACGGAAAGCAGGGAAGCGCAGCAGGGTGGTTCGATCGTCGAGGCGGGCGCCGGCAGACGCTACGACGTGCTGGGCGACCAGCTCGTGTTCAAGGGGACGGGTGCCCGGGGTGCCTGGTCCGTCTTCGAGATCGAGAAGCGGCCGGGCGCACCGACGCCGCCGCATACCCACGCCTGGGACGAGGCATATTACATCCTCTCGGGGGCGGTCGAGATGATGCTGGGCGAGCGCGTCTTCGA
>NZ_DASYHS010000292.1:0-4039 GCF_035998295.1 Arenibaculum sp.
TTCGAGGTCAACAAGCGCCTCGACAAGCTGGGCTCGGTCAGCACGCTGGAGCTGGACGCGGCGCAGGCCCGCCTCGCCGCCGCCCAGGCCGAGACGGCGATGATGAAGGCGATGGTGGAACGCTGCGCGATCGCGGCACCCTTCCCGGGCCGGGTCGCAGCGATGAACGTCAGGCGCTACCAGTACGTCGCCGAGGGCGAGCCGCTGATCGAGATCCTCGACGACCGCGAGCTGGAGGTCGAGATGATCGTGCCGTCGCGCTGGCTGACCTGGCTCGCCGCCGGGACGGGTTTCGTGCTCCACGTCGAGGAGACGGACCGCGACTACCCGGCCGAGGTGACGCGCCTGTCCGCGCGCATCGACCCCGTGAGCCAGTCGATCAAGGTGTTCGGCCGCGTCCTCGACGGCCAGGCGGAACTTCTCTCCGGCATGAGCGGCCGCGCCCTGTTCTCCCCTCCGGGCGGCTGAGGTCCGGCCATTCCCGCCTCTCGACGAGGCGGCGTGAACCGGCTAGCTTGCGACCCTCGCTGACTGACGGGACTGCCGATGGCGACCAGGGAACTCGACGTGCGGGGGCTCGCCTGCCCCCTGCCGATCCTGCGCACCCGCCGCCTGCTCGACACGATGGCGCCGGGCGAGGAGGTGGTCGTCCTGACCACCGACCCCGCGTCCGAGATCGACTTCCGCCACTTCTGCAACACGACCGAGCACGAGCTGCTGTCCCTGACCCGCGCCGAAGGCGAGTTCGCCTTCCACATCCGCCGGGGCTGATCAGCCCCCGAAGGTGCCGGCGTAGCGCTCGCGCAGCAGGTTCTTCTGGACCTTGCCCATGGCGTTGCGCGGCAGCTCGTCGACGAAGACCACCGATTTCGGGACCTTGTAGTTCGCGAGCTGCTCCTTGCAGGCGGCGACCACCGCCTCCGCGGTCGGGCCGGCGGCGCCCGGCTTGGCGAGCACGACCGCGACCACCGCCTCGCCGAAATCGGGATGCGGCACGCCGACCACGGCCGATTCCGCGACCCCCTCGACCGCGTCGACGACCGTCTCGACCTCCTTCGGGTAGACGTTGAAGCCGCCGGAGATCACGAGGTCCTTGGCCCGGCCGACGATGTGGACGTAGCCGCGCGCGTCGACCTTGCCGACGTCGCCGGTGATGAAGAAGCCGTCGTCCCGGAACTCCTGGCGCGTCTTTTCGGGCATGCGCCAGTAGCCCGAGAACACGTTCGGGCCCTTGACCTCGATGATGCCGACCTCCTCGGGGCCGAGCGGGGCGCCGGTCTTCTCGTCGACGACGCGCAGCTCGACGTCGGGCAGCGGGAAGCCGACCGTGCCCGGCACCCGCTCGCCGTCCAGCGGGTTCGACGTGTTCATGCCGGTCTCGGTCATGCCGTAGCGCTCGAGGATCGCGTGGCCGGTGCGCTCGCGGAACGCCCGGTGCGTCTCCGCCAGCAGCGGCGCCGAGCCGGAGATGAACAGGCGCATCCGCGCGCACGCCCCGGGCGTCAGGCGCGGGTCGGTCAGCAGGCGCGTGTAGAAGGTCGGCACGCCCATCATCACGCTCGCGCGGTCGAGCAGGCCGAACACCCGGTCGAGGTCGAATTTCGGCAGGAACAGCATGCCCGTGCCGTTCAGCAGCACGCAGTTCGTCGCCACGAACAGGCCGTGGGTGTGGAAGATCGGCAGGGCGTGCAGCAGGACGTCGTCGGGGCGCCAGCCCCAGATCCGGTGCAGTGTCAGCGCGTTGGAGCCGAGGTTGCGATGGCTCATCATCGCGCCCTTGGACCGCCCCGTCGTCCCGGAGGTGTAGAGGATCGCCGCCAGGTCGTCGGCGTCGGCCGGCACCGTCGCGAAGTCCGGGTCGAGGTCCCGCGCCCGGTCGGGCAGGCTGCCCTCGCCGTCCTGGCCGAGGCTCAGGACATGGGCGACGCCGGTGCGCGCCGCGAGCTCGGCGAAGCCCGTCTCCTGGTCGGGGCGGCACACCGCCACCCGCGGTTCGGCGTCGCCGAGGAAGTACTCGACCTCCGCCCTCGTGTAGGCGGTGTTGAGCGGCAGGTAGACCGCGCCGGCGCGCAGGCAGGCGAGATAGAGGAAGATCGCTTCCGGCGACTTCTCGACCTGGACCGCCACCCGGTCGCCCTTGGCGACGCCGAGCGAGGCCAGCAGGCGGGCGTAGTGCCCCGAGACGTCCTGGAGGTCGCCGTAGCTCCAGACCCGGCCGGTCTCGGTCTCGATGAAGGGGCGGGACGGGTCGGCGGGGAAGCGGCTGCGGAACAGCTCGTAGAGATTGTCGTTCATCGTCTCGTCCTCGGGAACCGTTCGGCCGCGCCGACCTCAGCGCCGACCTTATCGCCGACCGGGCGGGATGCCAATACCGTGCCCTTTGCGCAACAGGCGTGCGTCTCGGCGCGCGCGGCCCCCGGATTGCCCCCGGTACGCCCCAAAACGGGCCCGATCTGCGGTACCCTGGAATGGTGCCCCGTCCGCCCACCCGATCGGAGTCTCGATCCGTGCCGGCAGCCAGACGCCTCTTCCCCGGCCTCGTCCCCGGCCTGGTCGCCGCCCTGGTCGCGATCGGGCTGGCCTTGGGCTTGGCCCTGGGACCGATGACGGCATCCCCGCTCGCGCAGGAGCTCCGCTTCTTCCGCATCGGCACCGGGACCACGGGGGCGACGTATTTCCCGATCGGCGGGCTGATCGCCAACGCGATCAGCAACCCGCCGGGCTCGCGCCCGTGCGAGCGCGGCGGCAGCTGCGGCGTGCCCGGCCTGATCGCGGTCGCGCAGGCGACGTCCGGCTCGGTCGAGAACCTGAACCTGATGGCGGCCGGAACGCTCGAATCCGCGATGAGCCAGGCGGACATCGCGTTCTGGGCCCATACCGGGACCGGCCCCTACGAAGGCCGGCCGCCGATGACGGGGCTGCGGGCCATCGCCAACCTGTATCCGGAGACGGTGCATCTGGTCGTGCGCGCCGACGCCGGCATCGACGACGTCGGGGACCTTGCGGGCAAGGTCGTCTCGCTCGGGGACGAGGGCTCGGGCACGCTGATCGAGGCGCGCGCGATCCTGGCCGCGCACGGCCTGGACGAGAGCGACGTCGACGCGCGCTACCTGCGGCCCGGGCCGGCGGCGGACCGGCTGGCGGAGGGCGGCATCGACGCCTTCTTCATCGTCGCCGGGCAGCCGGTCGCGGCCGTGGCCGATGCCGCGGCGCGCGTGCCGATCCGCCTCGTCGAGCTGGCGGGCCCGGAGGTCGAGGACCTCCTCGACTTCCCCTTCTTCGTCGAGACCGAGATCGCGGAGGGCGTCTATCCCGGCGTGCCTGCGACCCGCACGCTGGCGGTCGGCGCCCAGTGGCTCGTGCGCGAGGACGTGGACGATGACCTCGTCTACGGCATCACGCGCGCGCTGTGGCATCCCAGCACCCAGCTCCTGCTGGCCGGCGGCCATCCGCGCGGGGCCGAGATCGTGCCCGGGAACGCGCTCACCGGGCTGGCCGTGCCCCTCCATCCCGGCGCCGAGCGCTTCTACCGGGAGGCGGGCCTCCTTCCCGACGAGGAGCCCGGCGAGGTCGCGCCCGAGCCGGCCCTCCCCGAGCCGGCCCTCCCCGAACTGGACGCCGCCGCAGGGCCGAAGCCCTCCGCCGGCATGATCCCCGGTCGCAAGCCCGTCCCGGCGGCCCGCTAGGCGCTACGGGTCAGGGCTGTAGCGTCCAGGGCTCCGCGCGGGCGGCGGCGTACCACTCGCGCATCGCGGGCATGTCGAGCACCGCGTCGACATAGGCGCCCGGGACGGCGTCCAGGGGGACCGCATAGGTGCGCAGCCGCGTGCACACCGGGGCGTACATCGCGTCCGCGATCGTGAAGCGGCCGAACAGGAACGGCCCCTCGGCACCGAAACGCGCGCGCGCGTCGCGCCAGATCGCGCAGAGATACGCGAGGTCGGCCTCGCAGTCCGCGCTCCGGCGCCGCCCCGGCAGATGGGCCGCGACGTCCATCGGCATCTCCCGGCGCAGGGCCGCGAAGCCGGAATGCATCTCC
>NZ_DASYHS010000293.1:0-14596 GCF_035998295.1 Arenibaculum sp.
TCCGCAGTTCCGCCAGGAACCCGGCGATCTCCGTCTCCAGCCGCTCCGACTGGCCGGACAGCGAACCGGCCGCGCCCAGGACGCGGGCCGATGCCTCCCCCGTCCGGCCCGCCTCCCGGGTCACGCCGGCGATGCGCTCGGACACTTCGCGGGTGCCGTCCGAAGCCTGCGCCACGTTGCGCGCGATCTCGGCCGTGGCGGCATCCTGCTGCTCGACGGCGGCCGACACCACGACCATCGCCTGGTTGACCTCGCCGATCGCCTCCCTGATGTCCCGGATCGCGGCCACGGCCCCGTCGGTGGCGCCGCGGACCGCCTCCACTTGGGCGACGATCTCCTGGGTTGCCCCGGTGGTCTGGCCGGCCAGGAGCTTGACCTCGTTGGCGACCACGGCGAAGCCCTTTCCCGCCTCGCCGGCCCGCGCCGCCTCGATGGTGGCGTTGAGGGCCAGCAGGTTGGTCTGGGCGGCGATCGCGCGGATCATCTTCACCACCTCGCCGATGCGGTGCGCGGTCTCGGCCAGGCGGCGGACACCGGCGTCGGCGGCCTCCGCCCGCTCGGCCGCGGCGCCCGCGAGCTCGCTGGACCGGCAGACCTGGGACGTGATCTCGCAGATCGAGGAGGACAGCTCGGCCGCCGCGGCGGCGACGGTCTGCACGTTGGCCGATGCCTGCTCGACGGCCGCGGCGACGGCGACCGCGTCCCGGCTCGTCTCCTCGGCGGCTGCCGACATCCGGTCGGCCGTCGAGGCAAGCTGGCCCGAGGCGTCGGCGACCGTGCCGGCGACCCGGCCGACCGTGTCCTCGAACGTCGCCGTCACCGAGCGGAACCCGGCGACCCGGTCGGCCATGCCGCCGGACGCGGCGTTGATCGCCCGGGCCGCCCCCAGGAAGTCGCCGAGAAGACCGCGCTCGACGATGCGGCGGTGATAGCGCTGCTCGGACACCGCGGCGAGCGAGGCGCGCGCTTCGCGCACGAATGCGTCCGAGCGGTCGGCGAAGGCGTTGACGGCGTCCAGCAGCGCCGCCACCCCGCCCCGGCCGATACCGACCACGCGGGCGTCGAAATCGCCCCGCGACAGCCTGTCCAGGACGTCCCGGCCGCGGCGGATCTCCGCGGCGACCGCATGGACCTCCCACGCGGCGAAAGCGCCGGCCGCGGCCGCGAGGAACGCCGCCGCGCCGGCCGGCAGCATCAGCCCCCCGAGCGCCAGCCCGCCGGCGACGACGCCGCATGCCGCCGCGGCAGTCGCGGCCAGGCGCGCGCGGACGGGGTCAGCCCTGGAGGGAGAAGACGAAGCGCTCATAGTCCAGCCCCTTCTCGGCGAGCAGCGTGTGGAGCCGGGCGAGCGACGCCGCTACGGCCTGCGATTTGCGCGGGTGCCTGCGCTCCTCGGCCAGGAGATCGCGATAGAGCGGCGCCACCACCGTCTCGACGGTCCGCCGGTCCGGCACGCGGCGGTTGGAATGGTAGCCGGTGATCCGGTCCTCGCGGTCGAAGGTCGGAGTGACGTGGGCGAAGACCCAGTAATGATCGCCGTTGACCGCGCGGTTCAGCACGTAGGCGAAGATCTCCCGCCGCGCCTGGATCGTGTCCCACAGCACCTTGAACACGCAGGCCGGCATCTCGGGATGGCGGATCACGTTGTGCGGCGCCCCGATGGCCTGGCGCTCGGTCAGGCCCGAGATGCGCAGGAAGACGCGGTTGGCGTAGGTGATCCTGCCGCCCCGGTCGGTCTTCGTAACGATGATCTCGTCGGGATCGAAGCGACGTTCGACCCCCGTCAGCACCAGATCCGCCATGGCTCGCCCCCCTCGTCGCCAGAGAGGTCGCACATCGGCGGAACCGACTGGATGATCCATGTCAAATCTGCACGCATTGCGTGCAGGGGGCAGAAAAAAGGCCGCGCCGGTCACCCGGCGCGGCCTTCGATGAAGCGGGTCGAGCGCCGTCAGGCGACGTTGCTCTGCCCCTGCGGCATGCCCGGCGGCAGAGCCGCCTGGTCGTCGCCGTCGACCTGCTGGGCGACGCGGTCGCGCTCCGCGGCGATCTGCTTCAGGCGGTTCACCACCGATCCCGTCCCGGCCGGGATCAGGCGGCCGACGATCACGTTCTCCTTCAGGCCGTCGAGGTTGTCGACCTTGCCGGAAACCGCCGCCTCGGTCAGCACGCGGGTCGTCTCCTGGAACGAGGCCGCCGAGATGAACGACTTCGTCTGCAGCGACGCCTTGGTGATGCCCTGGAGAACCGGCCGGCCACGGGCGATGCGGAACTCCTCGCCCCGCTCCTCGGCGTCGTGGGCCATCTTGCGGTTGGTCTCGTCGTACTCGTCACGGTCGACCTGCTCGCCGAGCAGGAACGTCGTGTCGCCCGGGTCCTCGATCTCGACCTTCTGCAGCATCTGGCGAACGATCACCTCGATGTGCTTGTCGTTGATCTTCACGCCCTGCAGCCGGTAGACCTCCTGGATCTCGTTGGTGAGATAGGCGGCGAGCGCCTCCACGCCAAGCACGGCCAGGATGTCGTGCGGCACCGGGTTGCCGTCCATCAGCAGGTCGCCCCTCTGGACATAGTCGCCCTCCTGGACGGAGATGTGCTTGCCCTTCGGGATCAGGTACTCGCGCGGCTGCTCGTTCTCGTCCTCGGGAACGACGACGATGCGGCGCTTGGTCTTGTAGTCCTTGCCGAACTCGATCCGGCCGTCGGCGTCCGAGATGATCGCGAAGTCCTTGGGACGGCGCGCCTCGAACAGCTCGGCGACCCGCGGCAGACCGCCCGTGATGTCGCGGGTCTTGGAGCCCTCCCGCGGGATGCGGGCGAGCACGTCGCCGGCCCGGACCTGCGAGCCGTTCTCGACCGACAGGATGGCGTCCACCGACATGTAGTAGCGCGCCTCCAGCCCGTTCGGCAGCTTGACCACGTCGCCGGTCGCATCGCGCAGCGTGATGCGCGGCTTCAGGTCGGCGCCGCGCGGCTGCTGGCGCCAGTCGACGACCACCTTCGAGCTGATGCCCGTCGCCTCGTCCATCACCTCGCGGAACGACACGCCCTCGATCAGGTCGACGTAGTTGGCGATACCCTCGCGCTCCGTGATGATCGGCAGCGTGTAGGGGTCCCACTCCGCCAGCTTCTGGCCCTTGGTGACCGGCTCGCCTTCCTTGGCCAGCAGCTTGGCGCCGTAGGGCACGCGGTGGCGCGCCTTCTCGCGGCCCTGCTCGTCGACCAGGACCAGCTCGCAGTTGCGGCCCATCACGATCGGCACGCCCTGCGAGTTCTCGACCAGGTTGCGGTTCTTGATCTGCAGCAGCGCGTCGAAGGCCGCCTCGACCGAGGACTGCTCGGCACCGCGCTGGGCGGCGCCGCCGATGTGGAAAGTCCGCATCGTGAGCTGCGTGCCCGGCTCGCCGATCGACTGGGCGGCGATGACGCCGACCGCCTCGCCGACGTTGACGAGCGTCCCGCGGGCCAGGTCGCGGCCGTAGCAGAGCGCGCACACGCCCTCCCGCGACTCGCAGGTCAGCACCGAGCGGATGTTGACGCCGTCGATGCCGGCCTGCTCGACCCGGTCGACCAGCGGCTCGTCGATCAGGCCGCCGGCCTCGACGATCGTCTCGCCCGACAGCGGATGGACGATCGCCACCGCAGCGGCGCGGCCGAGGATGCGCTCGGACAGGGGCGAGATCACCTCGCCGCCGTCGATCACCGCCTTCACCGTGATGCCGCGGGTCGTGCCGCAGTCGTGCTGGGTGATGATGCAGTCCTGCGCGACGTCGACCAGACGGCGGGTCAGGTAGCCGGAGTTCGCCGTCTTGAGCGCCGTGTCGGCCAGGCCCTTGCGCGCGCCGTGGGTGGAGTTGAAGTACTCCAGCACGGTCAGGCCTTCCTTGAAGTTCGAGATGATCGGCGTCTCGATGATCTCGCCCGACGGCTTGGCCATCAGGCCGCGCATGCCGGCGAGCTGCTTGATCTGGGCCGCCGAACCGCGCGCGCCGGAATGGGCCATCATGTAGACGGAGTTGATGCCCTGGCCCGGGATGTCCTTCTTGATCACGTCCATCATCGCGGCGGCCACCTTCTCGGTGGTCTCCGACCAGACGTCGACGACCTTGTTGTACTTCTCGCCCTGGGTGATCAGGCCGTCCAGGTACTGCTGCTCGTACTCCTTGACCCGCTCCTGGGCCTCGCCGACGAGGCGGGCCTTCTCCGGCGGGATGACCATGTCGTCCTTGCCGAAGGAGATGCCGGCGCGGCAGGCATGGCCGAAGCCGAGCTTCATCAGGCGGTCGGCGAAGATCACCGTCTCCTTCTGGCCGCAATGGCGATACACCACGTCGATGACGTTGGTGATCTCCTTCTTGGTCAGCAGGCGGTTGATCTGCGTGAACGGCACCGCCGGGTGGCGGGGCAGGATCTCCGACAGCAGCATGCGGCCCGGCGTCGTGTCGACGCGCAGGACGGTCGGCTTGCCCTCGGAGTCCACGGTCTTGTAGCGCGCCTTGACCTTGGAGTGCAGGGTCACGACCTTCGCGTCGAGCGCCTGCTGGATCTCGCCGATATTGGCGAAGGCCATGCCCTCGCCCGGCTCTCCGTCACGCTCCATCGTGATGTAGTAGAGGCCCAGAACGATGTCCTGGCTCGGCACGATGATCGGCTTGCCGTTGGCGGGCGACAGGATGTTGTTCGTCGACATCATCAGCACGCGCGCCTCCAGCTGGGCTTCCAGCGAAAGCGGCACGTGGACGGCCATCTGGTCGCCGTCGAAGTCGGCGTTGAAGGCGGTGCAGACCAGCGGGTGGAGCTGGATCGCCTTGCCCTCGATCAGCACCGGCTCGAAGGCCTGGATGCCGAGGCGGTGCAGCGTCGGGGCGCGGTTGAGCAGGACCGGGTGCTCGCGGATCACCTCCTCGAGGATGTCCCAGACCTCCGGCCGCTCCTTCTCGACCATGCGCTTGGCGGCCTTGATCGTCGAGGCCATGCCGTACAGCTCGAGCTTGGCGTAGATGAACGGCTTGAACAGCTCGAGCGCCATCTTCTTCGGCAGGCCGCACTGGTGCAGCTTCAGCTCGGGACCGACGACGATCACCGAGCGGCCGGAATAGTCGACGCGCTTGCCGAGCAGGTTCTGGCGGAACCGGCCCTGCTTGCCCTTCAGCATGTCGCTGAGCGACTTCAGCGGACGCTTGTTGGCGCCCGTGATGACGCGGCCGCGCCGGCCGTTGTCGAACAGGGCGTCGACCGCCTCCTGGAGCATGCGCTTCTCGTTGCGCACGATGATGTCGGGCGCGCGCAACTCGATCAGGCGCTTCAGCCGGTTGTTCCGGTTGATGACGCGGCGGTACAGGTCGTTGAGGTCCGAGGTCGCGAAGCGGCCGCCGTCGAGGGGGACCAGCGGACGCAGCTCGGGCGGGATCACCGGGATGACGCGCAGGATCATCCATTCCGGACGAGCACCCGACTCCTCGAACGCCTCGATCAGCTTCAGGCGCTTGACCAGCTTCTTGCGCTTGGCCTCGGAAGCGGTCTCGCGCAGCTCGTCGCGGCAGCGCTCATGCTCCTGCTCGAGGTCGATCTCGGCCAGCATGTGCTCGAGCGCGTCGGCGCCGATCTTCGCCTCGAAGGCGTCGTCGCCGAACTCCTCCTGGGCGTTCAGGTACTCGTCCTCGCTGAGGAGCTGATGCAGCTTGAGCGGCGTCAGGCCCGGCTCGACGACGACGTAGTTCTCGAAATAGAGGACGCGCTCCAGGTCCTTCAGCGTCATGTCGAGCAGAAGGCCGATGCGGCTCGGCAGCGACTTCAGGAACCAGATGTGGGCGACGGGGGAGGCCAGCTCGATGTGGCCCATGCGCTCGCGGCGCACCTTCGAGAGCGTGACCTCGACGCCGCACTTCTCGCAGATGATGCCGCGGTACTTCATGCGCTTGTACTTGCCGCACAGGCACTCGTAGTCCTTGATCGGCCCGAAAATGCGCGCGCAGAACAGGCCGTCGCGCTCCGGCTTGAAGGTGCGGTAGTTGATGGTCTCCGGCTTCTTGATCTCGCCGTAGGACCAGGAGCGGATCCGCTCGGGGCTCGCGATCGAGATGCGGATCTGATCGAAGCTCTGCGGGCCAGGCTGCTGGCCGAAAATGTTCATCAACTCGTTCATCAACCGTCTCCCGCGGGAAATACCGGTAAAATACTAGGTCCGGCCGGACCGGGAGGGCGCGCCCGCGCCCTCCCGCCGGAGGTGTCGGTTCAGTAGGTCCGCTGGTTCAGCTCGACGTTCAGGCCGAGCGAGCGCAGCTCCTTGACCAGGACGTTGAACGACTCCGGGATGCCCGCCTCGAAGTTGTCGTCGCCACGGACGATCGCCTCGTAGACCTTGGTGCGGCCCGACACGTCGTCGGACTTGACCGTCAGCATCTCCTGCAGCGTGTAGGCGGCGCCGTAGGCCTCGAGCGCCCAGACCTCCATCTCGCCGAACCGCTGTCCGCCGAACTGGGCCTTGCCGCCCAGCGGCTGCTGGGTGACGAGGCTGTAGGGCCCGATCGAGCGCGCGTGGATCTTGTCGTCGACGAGGTGGTGGAGCTTCAGCATGTAGATGTAGCCCACCGTGACCTTGCGGTCGAAGGCCTCGCCGGTGCGGCCGTCGACCAGCGTCGACTGCCCCGACCGGTGCATCCCCGCCATCTCCAGCATCCGGCAGATGTCGTCCTCGCGAGCACCGTCGAAGACCGGCGTCGCGAACGGGATGCCGACGCGCAGGTTGTCGGCCAGCTCCATGAGCTGCTCGTCCGGCAGGTCCGCGATGTCGGTGTCGTAGGCCTTCTCGTAGACCGACTTGAGCCGCTCGCGCAGCTCGCCCATCGGCTCGGCGGGATTGCTCCCGTCGCCGCGCCGGAGTGCGATCCGGTACTTGTCGAGCGCGGCGCCGACCTGCCGGCCGAGCCCCGCGGAGGCCCAGCCGAGATGGGTCTCCAGGATCTGCCCGACATTCATGCGCGACGGCACGCCCAGCGGGTTCAGGACGATGTCGACCGGAGTGCCGTCCTCGAGATAGGGCATGTCCTCCATCGGGATGATCTTGGAGATGACGCCCTTGTTGCCGTGGCGGCCGGCCATCTTGTCGCCGGGCTGCAGCTTGCGCTTCACCGCGACGAACACCTTGACCATCTTCATGACGCCCGGCGGCAGCTCGTCGCCGCGCTGCAGCTTCTCGACCTTGTCCTCGAAGCGCTTCTGCAGCCGCTCGATGCTGTCGTCGAAGACGCGGCCGATCGCCTCGATCGTCTCCATCACCTGCTCGTTCTCGACCGTCACCTGACGGAGCTGGCCGGAGGTGAGCATCTGGAAGTCGGCCTCGGTGATCTGCGCGCCGGTGCGCATGCCCTTGGGCCCGCTCACCGACACCTGGCCGAGCAGCAGCTCGCGCAGGCGGCCGTAGAACGACCGCTCCAGGATCTTGCGCTCGTCGTCGCGGTCCTTGGCCAGCTTCTCGATCTCGGCGCGCTCGATCGCCATCGCGCGCTCGTCCTTGTCGACGCCGCGCCGGGAGAAGACGCGGACCTCGACCACCGTGCCGGTGACGCCCGGCGGCAGGCGCAGCGACGTGTCGCGCACGTCGGAGGCCTTCTCGCCGAAGATCGCCCGCAGCAGCTTCTCCTCGGGGGTCATCGGGCTCTCGCCCTTCGGCGTGACCTTGCCGACCAGGATGTCGCCCGGCTTCACCTCGGCGCCGATGTAGACGATGCCCGCCTCGTCGAGGTTCTTGAGCGCCTCCTCGCCGACGTTCGGGATGTCGCGGGTGATCTCCTCCTGGCCGAGCTTGGTGTCGCGCGCCATGACCTCGAACTCCTCGATGTGGATCGAGGTGAAGACGTCGTCGCGCACGATCCGCTCGGAGATCAGGATCGAGTCTTCGAAGTTGTATCCGTTCCACGGCATGAACGCGACCAGCACGTTCCGGCCGAGCGCCAGCTCGCCGAACTGGGTCGACGGGCCGTCGGCGATGATGTCGCCGGCCTTGACGATGTCGCCGACCTTCACCAGAGGCCGCTGCGTGATGCAGGTGTTCTGGTTCGAGCGCTGGAACTTCAGCAGGTTGTAGATGTCGACGCCGGGTGCGGCGGTATCGGTGTCGTCGGTCGCCCGGATCACGATGCGGGTCGCGTCGATCTGGTCGATGATGCCCGAGCGCTTGGCGACGATGGTGACGCCGCTGTCGCGCGCGACCGTCGCCTCCATGCCGGTGCCGACCAGCGGCGCGTCCGCCTGGATCAGCGGCACCGCCTGGCGCTGCATGTTCGAGCCCATCAGCGCGCGGTTGGCGTCGTCGTTCTCGAGGAACGGGATCAGCGCCGCGGCCACGGAGACGAGCTGCTTCGGCGAGACGTCGATCATGTTGATCGCCTCGGGCCGGAACATCAGGTACTCGCCGCCCTGGCGGCAGGACACCAGCTCGTCCTTGAAGCTGCCGTCCTCGTTCAGCTCGGCGTTGGCCTGGGCGACCGTGTAGCGGCCCTCCTCCATCGCCGACAGGTAGACGACCTCCTCGGTGACCTTGCTGTTCACGACCCTGCGGTACGGGCTCTCGATGAAGCCGTACTGGTTGACCCGCGCATAGGTCGCCAGCGAGTTGATCAGGCCGATGTTCGGGCCTTCAGGCGTCTCGATCGGGCAGATGCGGCCGTAATGCGTGGGATGGACGTCGCGCACCTCGAAGCCGGCGCGCTCGCGGGTCAGGCCGCCCGGCCCGAGGGCCGAGAGGCGCCGCTTGTGCGTGACTTCCGACAGCGGGTTCGTCTGGTCCATGAACTGCGAGAGCTGCGAGGACCCGAAGAACTCGCGCACGGCCGCGGCGGCCGGCTTGGCGTTGATCAGGTCGTGCGGCATCACCGTGTCGATCTCGACCGAGCTCATGCGCTCGCGGATCGCACGCTCCATGCGCAGCAGGCCGACGCGGTACTGGTTCTCCATCAGCTCGCCGACGGAGCGGACGCGGCGGTTGCCGAGATGGTCGATGTCGTCGATCTCGCCGCGGCCGTCCTTCAGCTCGACCAGGACCTTAAGGATCGCGAGGATGTCCTCCTTGCGCAGCACGCGGACCTGGTCGTCCGTCTCGAAGCCGAGGCGGGCGTTCATCTTGACCCGGCCGACCGCCGAGAGGTCGTAGCGCTCCTGGTCGAAGAACAGGCCGTTGAACAGGGCCTCGGCGGATTCGAGCGTCGGCGGCTCGCCCGGGCGCATCACCCGGTAGATGTCGATCAGCGCGTCCTCGCGCGAGGCGTTGCGGTCGACCGCCATCGTGTTGCGCAGATACGCGCCGACATTGATGTGGTCGATCGCCAGCACCGGCAGTTCGTCGACGCCGGCCTTCTCGAGCTTCTCGAGGTCGGCCATCGTCAACTCGTCGCCGGCCTCGTAGAAGACCTCGCCGGTCTGCTCGTTGATGATGTCGGCGGCGAGATAGCGGCCGGCCAGCTCCTCGGGAGCGACGAGCTGCTCCTCAAGCCCCTGCTCCTGCAGCTTGCGGGCGAGGCGCGGCGTGATCTTGGTGCCGGACTCGGCCATCACGGTGCCGGTCCGGGCGTCGATCAGGTCGGCGACCAGCTTCACGCCCTTCATGCGCTCGGGGTTGAACGGCGTCTTCCAGCCGTTGCCGGCGCGCGCATAGGTGATGTGCCCGTAGAAGGTGTTGAGGATCTCTTCCTTCGACATGCCCTGCGCCTCGTAGGGCAGCAGGTCCTTGCCGTCGGCCCGGCGCTGGGCGCGCAGCTCGGCCGACTCGCGCCCGTCGAGCGCGAACAGCAGCGTCGTCGCCGGCAGCTTGCGGCGCCGGTCGATGCGCACATAGACGAGGTCCTTGGCGTCGAACTCGAAGTCGAGCCAGGAGCCGCGGTACGGGATCACGCGGGCCGCGAACAGGTACTTGCCCGAGGAGTGCGTCTTGCCCTTGTCGTGGTCGAAGAACACGCCGGGCGAGCGGTGCATCTGCGAGACGATGACCCGCTCGGTGCCGTTGATCACGAAGGTGCCGTTGGCCGTCATCAGGGGCATGTCGCCCATGTAGACGTCCTGCTCCTTGATGTCGCGGATCGAGCGCAGGCCGGTGTCCTCGTCGACGTCGAAGACGGAGAGGCGCAGCGTAACCTTGAGCGGCGCCGCGAAGGTCATGCCGCGCTGCTGGCACTCCTCGACGTCGTATTTCGGCTGCTCGAGCTCGTAGCGCACGAAGTCCAGCACGGCACGGTCGGAGAAGTCCTTGATCGGGAAGACCGAGCGGAACACCTCCTGCAGCCCGACATTGCCGCGCCGCTCCGGAAGGACGTCCATCTGGAGGAAGTGGTCGTAAGAGCTCCGCTGCACCTCGATCAGGTTGGGCATGCGGGTCACTTCGGGTATGCGCCCGAAGCTCTTACGAACACGCTTACGTCCCGTGAAGGATTTGGCCATGGATGCCCCCGAAGCTCTCATCAAATTCTGAACTCATCCGTGCCGTTCCGCCCGTCGGGGCGGATGGCGTGCGATTCCGCCCGCAGGCGGAGGGCGTTCGTCCGCGTCCACCCGGGATGCCCGGCATGCCGGGGCGCCGCTGCGGGGACGCGAAAAGGCGCCGGCGCGCGGGACGTTCCCGCGGCGCTCCGACGCGCGAATTGGGACCGGTCGTGGCGAGTCGGCACGTCGGAAATCCGAGCGCCGGCGCCGAGACGGTAGGCGGTGGCCAGGGTGGAACCTCCTCCCGGCTTCGGTGTTCTCCGTCTGTCCCAGAAGACAGACAACGCCGTACGGCGGCAGGGCCCTTGGGCCCAGCCGCCGTCCAGCGTTGATGTGCGCTCTCTGTCGCTCGGCAAGACGGTCTTACTTAACTTCGACCGTCGCGCCCGCTTCTTCAAGCTGTTTTTTGATCTTGGCGGCCTCGTCCTTCGACACGCCTTCCTTGACGGCCTTCGGCGCGCCCTCGACCAGGTCCTTGGCCTCCTTGAGGCCCAGGCCGGTGATGGCGCGGACTTCCTTGATCACGTTGATCTTCTTGTCGCCGGCGCCGGCGAGGATCACGTTGAACTCGGTCTGCTCCTCGGCCGGGGCGGCGGCGGCGGCGGCACCCGGGGCGGCGGCGGCCGCGACCGGAGCGGCGGCGGAGACGCCCCACTTCTCCTCGAGCATCTTCGACAGCTCGGCCGCCTCGATGACGGTCAGAGCGGACAGTTCGTCTACCAGCTTGGCCAGATCAGCCATGGGTTTAGCTCCTGTGGAATGCTTGAACTTCGTGAGATCGATTGAGGTGGCTCACGCCGCCTCGTCCTTCTTGGCGTAGGCCGCGAGCACGCGCGCGACCTGGCCGCCGGGAGCCTGCAGGACGCCGGCGATACGCGTCGCCGGGGTCTGGATGAGGCCGACCAGCTTGGCGCGCAGTTCGTCGAGCGACGGCAGCGAGGCGAGCGCCTTGATGCCGTTCTCGTCGAGAAGCTGGGTACCGAGGGAGCCGCCGAGAATCTTGAACTTCTCGTTGCCCTTGGCGAAATCGGTCGCCACCTTGGCGGCCGCGACCGGGTCGGCGGAGTACGCCACCGTGGTCGGGCCCTTGAACAGACCGTCTAGCTTCTCGAACTGCGTGCCCTTCAGGGCGATGCGAGCGAGCCGGTTCTTCGTCACCTTGAAGCTGGCGCCCGCGGCGCGCATCTTGCGGCGCAGATCCGTCACCTCGGCGACCGTCAGGCCCGTCTGATGGGCGATGACGACGAGGCCGGCATCTGCGAGCGCAGCATGCAACGCCGCGACCGTCTGTTCCTTCTGAGTGCGGTCCACGGATCACTCCGTCGCTGTGGGGCCATCGGATCGCTCCTCCGGTCCCCGGGCTGAGAGGAACCCCCGTCCGCCCGGAGGCGGGTGGAGGCCCGGTTCATACCTGTCCCAGAAGTTCAAGCCGTCGGACCCGGGGACGCGCGAGCGCCCGTCGGGCCGTATCGGTTCAACTCCCGTCTATGCAGGCCTTCCTTAGGCCGCCGTGCCGGCCAGGCCGGTACGGCGACACCTGCAGTCTCGGACAGGGTGGGCGGCCGGAGCCGCCCGCCTCCGCGGACCGGAGTCCGCGGGGGATCTGTCTGCGCTGGCCGTCAGGCCTGCGCGGCGAGGGTCGCCGGATCGACCTTCAGGCCGGGGCCCATGGTCGAGGCCAGCGAGACCTTCAGGATGTAGGACCCCTTGGCGCCGGCCGGCTTCGCCCGGGTGATCGCCCCGACGAAGGCGCGCACGTTCTCGACCAGCGCGTCCTCGGAGAAGCTCGCCTTGCCGACGCCGGCATGCACGATGCCGGTCTTCTCGGCGCGGAACTCGACCGAGCCGCCCTTGGCCGCCTTGACGGCCTCGGCGACGTTCGGGGTCACGGTGCCGAGCTTCGGGTTCGGCATCAGGCCGCGCGGGCCCAGGATCTTGCCGAGCTTGCCGACGACCGCCATCATGTCCGGCGAGGCGATGCAGCGGTCGAAGTTGATCTCGCCCGCCTGGATGCGCTCCGCCAGGTCGTCCGCGCCGACGATGTCGGCACCGGCGGCGGTCGCCTCGTCCGCCCGCGCGCCGCGCGCGAACACGGCGACGCGAACGGTCTTGCCGGTCCCGTTCGGGAGCTGGACCATGCCGCGGACCATCTGGTCGGCGTGGCGCGGGTCGATGCCCAGGTTCATCGCGATCTCGACGGTCTCGTCGAACTTCGCGGTCGCGTTCTGCTTCACGATGCGGATCGCGTCGTCGAGCTGGTAGAACTTCTCGCGGTCGACGGTCGCGACGGCCTTCTTCAGGCGCTTGCCGATCTTAGCCATGGCTCGTTCACTCCGTCACTTCGAGGCCCATCGACCGGGCGGACCCGGCGATCATCTTCGCCGCAGCGTCGACGTCGTTGGCGTTGAGGTCCACCATCTTCGTCTGCGCGATCTCGCGGATCTGGGCCATCGTCACCGTGCCGACGGTACCCCGGCCGGGGGTCTGCGACCCCTTGTCCAGCCCGGCCGCCTTCTTCAGGAAGAAGGAGGCGGGCGGGGTCTTGGTGACGAAGGTGAAGGTACGATCCGAAAACGCGGTGATCACGACCGGGATCGGCATTCCGATCTCGAGGTCGGCCGTCTTCGCGTTGAATGCCTTGCAGAACTCCATGATGTTCAGGCCGCGCTGACCGAGCGCGGGACCGATCGGCGGCGATGGGTTCGCCTTGCCGGCCGGCACCTGGAGCTTGATGTAGCCCACGATCTTCTTTGCCATCTTCCTGCCTCTGCTGCGGGCCGGCGCGGCCGGCCCATTGCGGGTGCGCGGTGCGGCCGTGGCGAGCCTCCCGCGCGGAACCGGAAAGCCGGCCGGAGCCGGCGTCCCGGAAACTCTGAGCTTCCGGACCTGGCGGTCAGACCTTCTCGACCTGCCCGTATTCGAGCTCGACCGGCGTCGCGCGGCCGAAGATGGACACCGCCACCTTGACCCGCGCCTTCTCCTCGTCGACCTCCTCGACCAGGCCGGTGAACGAGGTGAACGGGCCGTCGGTGACCCGCACCTGCTCGCCGATCTCGAACTGGATCGACGGCTTCGGCCGCTCGACCCCTTCCTGGACCTGGTGGATGATCCGGGCCGCCTCGGACTCGCTGATCGGCTGCGGCTTGCCGCCGCCGCCCAGGAAGCCGGTGACCTTCGGCGTGTTCTTCACCAGGCTCCAGCTCTCGTCGCTGAGCTCCATCTTCGCCAGCACGTAGCCGGGGAAGAACTTGCGCTCGGCGTTGACCTTGGCGCCCCGGCGGACCTCGACGACCTCCTCGGTCGGGACGAGGATCTCGTCGAACAGCTCCTCCAGGCCCTTCTGCGCGGCCTTCTCGCGAATGGCCTGCGCGACCTTCTTCTCGAAGCCCGAATAGACGTGGACCACGTACCAGCGCTTGGCCATGGATCAGGCTCCCAGCCCCAGGATCGCGCGGACACCGAAGCCCAGTATCTGGTCGACGACGAGGAAGAACAGCGACGCCAGGATCACCATGACGAACACCATGCCGGTGGTGATCATGGTTTCCTTGCGCGTCGGCCACGTGACCTTTGCGACCTCGCGCCGCACTTCGCGGCCGAATTCTACTGGGTTCTTGCTCGCCATCGCGGTTTGCCGCCGCTCCCGGAAAATCGGATCGCCCGCCAGCCTGGAGACTGCGGGCCCATTGGTCGTTTCAGCGCCACCCGACCAGGATGGCAGGAGTGGAGGGGCTCGAACCCCCAACCCCCGGTTTTGGAGACCGGTGCTCTACCAATTGAGCTACACTCCTAGCGCCGTCCTGCGGACGACGTCGCGCCAGGCACCCCCGCCGTCCGGGACGAGTCCCGGCCGGCCGCGGGCACCGCGGCGCGCGCCCTTGTAGCGGAACCGCCCCATCGCGTCCAGCAAAAAGGCCGATGCCGGGAACTTTCCGGCATCGGCCCGCCTGCTTACTCGACGATGCTGGCGACGACGCCGGCGCCGACGGTGCGGCCACCCTCGCGGATGGCGAAGCGCAGGCCCTCGTCCATGGCGATCGGGGCGATCAGCGTCACCACCATCGCCACGTTGTCGCCCGGCATCACCATCTCCGTGCCTTCCGGCAGCGCCACCGTCCCGGTC
>NZ_DASYHS010000297.1:0-43409 GCF_035998295.1 Arenibaculum sp.
GCCGAGCGGCACGTATTCCTCGCCGACCACCTCGCCGCCGAGCTGGTCGAGCAGGATCTTGCAGACGTTGTTCTCCTCCTTCGGGTAGATGTAGTTCGAGCCGATCAGGTAGAACTTCTTGCCGAAGTTCTTGACCAGCCAGGGGATGAAGTCCTTCTGCTGCTGGTTCGGCACGGCGCCCGTGTACATCACGTTCTTCGAGCACTCGCGCCCCTCGTAGAGGGTCGGGTACCAGTAGAGGTTCTGGCGCTTCTCGAAGATCGGCAGGACGGCCTTGCGCGAGGCCGAGGTGTAGGAGCCGAATACGCTGACGCACTTGTCGGCGAGGACGAGCTTGTTGGCCTTCTCCGAGAAGGTGGCGGGGTCGGAGGCCGGGTCCTCGACGACGGCCGTGATCTTCATGCCGTTGACGCCGCCGGCCGCGTTGATCTCGTCGATCGCCATCAAGGTGGCGTCGTGCATCGACTTCTCGACGACCGCGGTGGTGCCGGTCAGCGAGAACAGCACGCCGACCTTGATCTCGCCGCCCGCCGCCCAGGCGAGGCCGGCGTCCTTGATCCAGATGTGGGGGAAACCGGCCGAACCGGCCGCCCCCGCGATGGCGGTCGATTTCAGGAAGCTGCGCCGCGTTATCTTCATGCTCGTTCTCCTGGAGTGTCGACTGTCGTTCTTCGGGCGCGCGCGCTCGTCGACGAGAGGCGCGCCTCGCCGGGGCCGCGGAGGTCCGGGGACCCCCGCGGTGTCGGGAAGAAGGCCGGCGTAGCCGGGGTCGGGGTCAGGCCGCCCGGACCTCGCTGAGGAAGTCCTCGACCGCCTGGTGCAGAGCGCCGGCCTGCCGGGCGAGGTCGTTGGAGGCAAGCTCCACGCTGCTTGACGCGGCGCCGGTGGCGTTGCCGGCCTCCCGGATGTCGGCGATGCTCGCCGACACGGCCGAAGTCCCGGCGGCGGCCTGCTGGGCGCTGCGGCTGATCTCGGTCGTCGCGGCGCTCTGCTGCTCGACCGAGACGGCCATGTCGGCGGAGGACTGGTCGATGTCGCCGATCTGCTGGACGATCGAGCTCATCGACTGGACCGTCCGGTTGGACGCTGCCTTGACCGAGCCGATCTGGCCGCCGATCTGCTCGGTCATGCCGCGGGTCTGGCTGGCCAGGTTCTTCACCTCGCTGGCTACGACGGCAAAGCCCTTCCCGGCCTCGCCGGCGCGCGCCGCCTCGATGGTGGCGTTCAGCGCCAGCAGGTTGGTCTGCTCCGCCACCGTGTTGATGGCCGCGACGATCTGGTCCACCTGCTCGATCGTCTGCAGCAGCACCGAGAACTCGCGCTGGGCCTCGTCCATGCCCTCGGACGCCTTGCGCGACCGGCTCGCCGACTGCGTCAGCCGGTGCGACAATTCGTGGATGGCCGAGGACATCTCCTCCGAGGCGGCGGCGACCGTGCCGACGCTGGCGTTCGCCTGCTCCGAGGCCGCGACCACGGCGGCGGACAGGGCGTTGACCCGCTCCACCGTGGACGACAGGTTGGCAGCCGTCACCTTGAGGTTGTCGGCAGACCGGCTCACCTCCTTGACGACCGAGCCGACGCGATGCTCGAAGCGCTCGGCCAAGTCCAGGATCGCCCGGCGCCGGTCCGCCTGGGCGCGCGCCTCCATCTCCTTCGCTTCCTGCTCGATTCCGCGGGCCTTGATCAGGTTGTCCTTGAACGTCTGCGCGGCCTGGGCGATCTCGCCGATCTCGTCCTTGCGCGCAGTGCCGACGACCTCCGTCTCCAGGTCGCCGTCCGCGAGGCGGCGCAGGCAGGCGGTGATCGACCGGATCGGCTTCACCACCCCGAAGCGGGTGATCAGCCAGCCGAGCAACCCGCCGAGCAGGATCGACGCCGCGGCGGCGACGACGATGAGCGTCTCGCGCCCGGCGGCGAGCGACGAGGCGTCGTCGACGATCGCGAAGCCCTCCTGCGAGACGTGCTCCTCGAAGGCGAGGATGGCCTTCACCACCGCTTCGGCCGTGGACCGGCTGCTGGCGATGGCGGCCAGCATCGCGTACTGGGCCTGGCGGAGCTGCCCCTCCTCGCGGTAGGTCTGGGCGTCCTGCAGCGACTGCTTCAGATCGGCCTCGTAGGTTCCGAACGCGGCCGCGATCGCGGAGACCATCTCCGCCTCCTCGGCATGCGCGTGGCCGGCTTCCGCGACCACGGCTTCGATCCGCTCCCGGGCCACGGCGTTCCGGGCCTCGATCTGCTTCTTGATCTCGTCGAACTCGTCGGGATCGAGGCCGATGCGGGAGTATTCGAGGGTCAGGTCCAGGAAGCTGCGGCTCAACTCGCCGCCGGTCCGCACCGAGCGGACAACCGTACCGACCTCGGACGTCGCCGTGCTGAGGGCCTGGATGCTCGACGCCGCGATCACGGCAATGACGATGCAGCTAACGGAGAGCAGGCAGATGACCGCCTGCATCTTGGCCGACAGCGAGAAGTTCTTCATCATGACCAGTCCTCTTGTTCCGATGTCGTCCACCGGACTACTGCCGGTATGCCCATGACTTGCCGGAGCCGCTCGCCCCCGCAAATCCTTGCAAGACTCCGCCGTCGCGCCCAGCCGATTGCCAGGTCGCCAGTATCCGTCTCGACATCGAGACCATTCTGTATGCATGGGCGCCTGAGTATTGGCGCCATATCGGAGTATGTACGCGAGTCCTTATCGGCTAGTTAACGTCGAAAATAAACTTAGTTTAAGCCTGAAGGTTTTCGTAATTGCCTTACTGGGCAGGGCGGAATTCTTTCGGCTGCCGGCACTGTCCATGTCTCTGCTTCGGGTCACCGAATGTCGCCGCTCCGGTCATTGTCTTTCACCGGCCCTTTCATCCGGTGCTTCACCGGAGGATCGGCCGCGTACCAAACCCCCGCAGGCGCTGTTTGAACGTCACCTCACGCAGTGGTCAGGGAGATCCAAGATGCGCTTCATACGTTCGGGCACGGTCGCCGCCGCCCTCATCTCGCTCGCGGCCTGCTCCACGGGCCCGGAACCGGAACTCGCGCCCGTGGCGGGCACCACCGGCGCCACCGGCGCCCAGGCCGCGGCAGGCACGGGGGCGTCGGGCGTAGGGACAGCCCCCACCTCGGCCCTCACCGTGGCCGACCAGGCGTTCCTGACCCAGGCGGCCTATGGCGGCCTGGCGGAGGTCGCGCTCGGCCAGCTCGCCATGCAGCGCGCCGCCAGCCCCGACGTCCGCGCCTTCGGCCAGCGCATGGTCGAGGAGCATTCGAGGGCCAATGCCGAGCTGGTGGTGCTTGCCGAGGCCAAGGGGATGACGCCGCCGACGGCGCCCGACGAGGGCCGGCAGGCGGTGGTGGCGGCGCTGGCGGCGCTGGAGGGGGCCGAGTTCGACCGGCAGTACCTGCAGCAGCAGCTCGCCGAGCACCAGCTCGCCGTCGCCCTCTACGACGCGGAGGCGAGCGGCGGCACCGACCCCGACGTCCGCACCTTCGCGTCCCGGTGGACGCCGGCGCTGCGGGACCATGCCGGGCACATCGTCACCTTGATGGCGCCCGCAGTCGGCATGGTCCGCTGACCGGAGGCGGGGAGCCGGATCATCAGTCCGGCTCTCCGCCGTGCAGGTCCCCGGGCGGGCCCCCCGGCGGACCATACAGCGCCCGCTCCGTCTCCGCGGCGGCCCGGCGCAGGCGCTCCACCGCGTCGAGGAGGAACGCGTCGGTCATGCGCATGGCCGGCCCGAAGGTCGACAGGCCGGCGATCATGCGGTCGCCGCGCGTCGTCACCGGGACGGCCACCGCCCGGATGTCCTCCTCGCGCTCGCCGCGGTTGACGGCGTAGCCGCGCTCCCGGATCTCCTGCAGCTCGCGGGCCAGCTCCTCGCGCGAGACGAGGGTGTGGGAGGTGATCCTCCGGCGCTCGACGACGTCGAGGTAGCGCGCGAGCCGGTCCGGGGACAGCCGCGACAGCCACAGCTTGCCGTGCGCGGTGCAATAGGCCTCGAACCGGCTGCCGATCCGGATGTCCACGAAGACCGGCCGGCTGGAGACGGCCCTGGCGATGCACACGACCTGGTCGGTCTCGAACACCGTCGCCATGGTGCCTTCGTCGAGGTCGCGCGTCAGCGCGTCCAGGATCGGCTGCACGGCCTTGGCGAGGCTGGCCTCCTGCGAGGCGCGGTCGCCGAGGTCGACGAGGGCGAAGCCGAGGCGGTAGCTCCCCTTCGTGACCGCCACCAGGGCGCCGACGCTCTCGAGCGTGCGCAGGAACCGGTGCGCGGTGACCGCGTTCAGCCCCAGCTCGGCCGAGACCAGCGCGGCGTTTATCTCCGTCCGCCCGGGGGAGAACAGGTTGAGGATGCCGAAGGCCTTAACGATCGAGCCGTTGAGCTGTGTCGCCACGCCCGCTCCCAGGACTGGTGGAGGCTTCCGTTCTAGCCGAGAAGCCGAGGCAGGAACAACACGATGCCCGGGAAGACCACCAGCAGCGCGACGCGGATAATCTCCACCAGGAAGAAGGGCAGCACGCCCTTGAACGTCTCGCTCATGGGGACGTCGCGGGCGAGCGCGTTGATGACGAAGACGTTCATCCCGACCGGCGGCGTGATCAGGCCCAGCTCGACCACGATCAGGGCCAGGATGCCGAACCAGATCTTCGTCTCCTCCGGGCCGAGGCCGAAATCGAGCGCCGCGATCACCGGCCAGAAGAACGGCACGACCAGGAGGATCATCGACAGGCTGTCCATCAGGCAGCCCAGCAGGATCAGCGCCGCCAGCAGGATGACCAGGATCATCATCGGCGACAGGCCGCTGGTCGCCATCATCTCCGCCGCGGCCTGCGGGACGCCGCCGCGCGACATGAAGATCTTCAGCAGCTCCGCGCCCAGGAGGATCAGGTAGATCATCCCGGTGGTCCGGGCCGTCTCCAGCAGCGCCACGCGCAGGTCGCCGAAGCCGAGCGCCCGGCGCGCCAGCCCGTAGACGAGGACGAGGAAGACGCCGATCGCGGCGGCCGGGGTCGGGTTGAAGAAGCCGAAATAGATGCCGCCGATCACCAGCCCGAAGATGGCCAGCACGGGCAGGAGGCCCAGGGTCGCGCCGACCAGCTCGCGGCGAGGGACGCGCTCGCCCGCGGGGCCGGCGCCCGGGACCAGCCGCACGTAGACCGCGATCGTCAGCAGGAAGAACAGCACCGCCAGCAGGCCGGGGATGAAGGCGGCGGTGAACATCGTGACGATGTTCGCCTCCACGATCACCGCATAGACCACGAGCACGACCGAGGGCGGGATCAGGATGCCCAGCACGCCGCCGGCGGCGAGCGTGCCGGTCGCGAGCTGCGGCGAGTAGCGGTAGCGCCGGAGCTGGGGAAGGGCCACCTGCCCCATCGTCGAGGCCGTCGCGAGCGAGGAGCCGCACACCGAGCCGAAGCCGGCGCAGGCCGCGATCGCTGCCATCGCGACGCCGCCGCGCATCCGGCCGAGCCAGGCGTTCGCCCCGCGGAACAGGTCGTGGGACAGCCCGACGCGGGTCGCGATGTTGCCCATCAGGACGAACATCGGGACGACGCTGAGGTCGTAGTTGGAGAACTGGCCGTAGGCCAGGGTCTTGAGCTGCGACATCAGGATCGCGCTGCCGGAGAGGACGACGATCCCGACCGCGCCGACGATGATCATCGCGTAGGCGACCGGCACCCGGAGGGCGATCAGGCCGATCAGGGCCGCGAGGCCGGCAAGCCCGACGGATAGCTCGTTTTCCATGATGGACGGACCGCCGAAGGAGGATCAGTCGACGCCGGGCGCATCGGGCGGAGGGGCCGCGCGCAGGCTCTCGCCGAGGGTTATCAGGGAGGCGACGACGAGGAGGAAGAGCGAGACCAGGATCGGGACGAAGGCCTGCCAGATCGGGAACTGGTAGATCGTCGTGACCTCCTCGTACCGGCGGTAGTCCTGCATCCCCAGATACATCCGCCACGTCAGGAAGGCGGAGAAGCCGAGGGCGATCGCCGCGGCGGCGAGGCCGAGGACGCGCTTGAGCCGCGGCCCGGCGCCGGCCGTGAAGATGTCGGCCGTCACGTTCGCCCCGGTGACCTGGCAGTAGGGCAGGAACGAGAAGACCGCGACCGCCACGCCGACCTCGACGATCTCGAAGTCGCCCGGCAGCGGGCCGCCGCCCAGCACGTCGCCGGCCAGGCTCCAGGCCGTCAGCAGGACGATCGCGAGCAGGAGCAGGCCGCCGGCCAGCGCCCATCCCTCGATGACCCGCCGCGCGACCGCGGCCACGGCCGCGAGGCGGGAGGACGGGCGGCCGGCGGCCTCCATGCGGAGCCCCTCAGTTCGTGTGCCGGGCGACCGCGGCGCGCGCCGCCTCGACCAGCGCCTTGCCGTCGATGCCCTTGGCCGAGACCTCCTCGATCCAGCGCTGCACGACCGGCTCCAGCGCCTCGCGGAAGGCCGCCGTCTCCTCCTCGCTCAGCACGACATGCGTGTTGCCGGCCTTCTGGGCGATCTCGATGCCGGCGTCGTCGCTCTTGCGCCAGATCCGGCCGACCTCGGCGAGCCACTCCTCACCGGAATTGTCGAGGAAGATCCGCTGGATGTCCTCCGGCAGGCCGTTCCAGCGGTCGAGGTTCATCGAGACCTGGAACGTGGTCGTGCCGAAGCGCGCCTTGTCGTGCCCCTCGATCTGGTACTGGGTCAGGTCCTGCAGCTTGAGCGCCGGGATGATCTCCCACGGGATCAGGGCGCCGTCGACGACCTTCTTCGAGAGCGCTTGCGGCAGGTCGGGGACCGGCATGCCGGCCGGGCTCGCCCCCAGCGCCTCGATCACCCAGGCGCCGGTCCGGGTCGGGATGCGCATCTTCAGGCCGCGCATGTCGTCGGGCGAGCGCACCTCCGCGTCGACGGTGTGGATCGCCTGCCCGGCATGCACGTGGTTGAACAGCACCTTGATGCCGTCGAACTCCTCCGCCAGGTGCTCCTCGAAGAGGTCGTTGATGGCGAGGTTGGTCGCCGCGGGGTCGTTGGTGTGGATGAACGGCAGCTCGAACACCTCCGTGCGCGGGAAGAGGCCGGCCGTGTAGCCGTTGACCGTCCAGACGATGTCCACCACGCCGTCGCGGACCTGGCGGATCAGCTCCGGCGGCTTGCCGCCCAGCGACATGGCCGGGAAGATCTCGATGTCGATCCGGCCGCCGGACGCCTGCTCGATCCGCTGCGCCCACGGCTCCAGCATCTCGGTGTGGGCCGGCGCCTGCGGCCCCAGGAAGTGGTGCAGCTTGAACTTGTATTCCTGGGCCTGCGCCGTTCCGGCGGCGCCCAGCGCCAGGATCGCGCCGGCGACCGTCCCGGCGAGCAGCTTCGTCCCGTTCCGCATCGTTTCCCCTCCCCTTGCCTGGAATTCTTGGCCGGCCCGACGGATCGGACCCGTGCGGTTGTCGTCGCCCGCATGACCGATACCGTCGCGGACATCTCCGGGCAGGTCAAGATTGACAACTCCACCCGCGGCCGTCAAGATTTCTGACATCATAATTTCAAATATAGCAATGATATGACCCCACGCACCGACGATGCCGATCCCGCCGCTTCCGCCGGGGCCGAGAACCGGGCCGGGAACGGGGCCGGGGAAACCTCGGCGGCCTCCACGATCACGGCGGGCGGGGCGCTGCTCGCGCGTCTCAAGGCGGTCGGGGTCGACTACATCTTCGCCAACTCCGGCACCGACTTCCCGCCGATCATCGAGGGGCTGGCGGAGGCGGCGGCCAGGAACGTCGAGCTGCCCCAGGCGCTGGTGATGCCGCACGAATCGGCCGCCATGGGCATGGCGCACGGCTATTATCTCGCCACCGGGCGCGCCCAGGCGGTGATGGCCCACACCAATGTCGGGCTCGCCAACTGCGCGATCGGCGCGATCAACGCCGCGACCGAGCAGATCCCGGTCCTGCTGTTCTCGGGCCGGACGCCCGTGCTGGAGCAGGGACGCAAGGGTGCCCGCACGGTGCCGATCGGCTGGGGCCAGGAGATGCGCGACCAGAGCGCGCTGGTGCGCGAGGCGTGCAAATGGGACTACGAGCTGCGCTTCCCCGAGCAGGTGCCCGACGTCGTCGACCGCGCGCATGCGATCGCCAACTCGACGCCGCGCGGGCCGGTCTATGTCAGCCTGCCGCGCGAGACGCTGTGCGAGCCGTGCCCGTCGGAGGGCCTGTCGCGGCCGGCGAGCATGGCGCCGGCGCGGGCCAGGGCCGATGCCGGCGCGGTCGAGGCCGCGGCCGACCTGCTCGCCGCGGCCGAGCGGCCGGTCATCGTCGCGCAGCGGGGCTGCGGCAGCGAGGCGGCGTTCGCCGCCCTGTCGGCACTGGCGCGGGACTGGGCGATCCCCGTGCTCCAGTACTGGGCGGTGCAGCTCGCGATCCCGACCGACCACCCGATGGCGGCCGGCGCCGACCCGTCGCCGTGGATCGAGGAGGCGGACGTCATCCTGGCGATCGACTGCATCGCCCCGTGGTCGCCGGACGTCCACCGGCCGGCCGAGGGGTGCAGGATCGTCCATCTCGGCGAGGACCCGCTCTCCGGCCGCTTTCCCGTGCGCAACTTCCGTTCCGACCTGTCGCTGATGGGAGAGGTGGCGGACGGCATCCTGGCGATCGCGGCGGCGATGGGCCGGCGCCGGGAACAGGCGGGGCACCAAGCGGGCGGGCGGATCGAGCGGCGGCGGCGGACGGCCGGGCCCGCCATCGCGAAGGCGCGCGCCGCCGTTCTGGCCCGGGCCGAGGCCGGCGGCGGCCTGCCGATGACCAAGGACCATGCCAGCCTGTGCCTGTCGCGGGCGATCGGCGACCGGCGGGCGACGGTGCTGTCGGAGCTGGGTTGCCCGCTGTCGCCGCTGAGCCTGCGCGAGCCAGGGAGCTGGTACCAGGAGCCGCATTCCGGCGGCCTCGGCTGGTCGTTCCCGGCGGCGCTCGGCATGTCGCTCGCCGACCGCGGGCGGCTGGTCGTCGCGACCATGGGCGACGGGTCCTACATCTTTTCCAACCCCGCCGCGTGCCACCAGATCGCCGAGGCGCTGGCGCTGCCGGTCCTGGTCCTGGTGCTGAACAACGGCGAATGGGGGGCGGTCCGGCAGTCGGTCCTGGGCATCTATCCCGACGGCTACGCGTCGCGGACCAACACGATGCCGCTGACCTCGCTGGCGCCGACCCCGGACTTCACCAAGATCGCACAGGCCAGCCGCGCCTGGACGGCGCTGGTGTCCGACGGCGCGGAGCTTCCCGGCGTCCTCGCCGCCGCGATCGGGCACGTCGAGACCCGGCGCACGCAGGCGCTGGTCGAGATCCGGGTGCGGCCGTGACGGCTGAGCCCACGGTAAGGACAACTCCGTCCCGTGGACACGCCGACCGGGGACAGTTGCTGCAGCCGGCCCCCGCGGCCGGGCCCGTGACCTGAACATCCCGAGCGACCTTCCTCGACGGCCGAGTTCTATTGCATTACATTCCGCCTGCCCTGACGGCTCTTGCCAGGCGCGGTGATGCTTCGAATGCCGGGATCGGGGAGAATCGCCATACCCGGTGGTGGCTTGAAGCATCACACCAGGCGTTATATAAACAGGAATATCGGTTGCGAGTATTCAAGAACGCTTGGTTCCAGCGGTTCGCCCGCAAGGAAAGAATCGCCGATGGGGTGCTGTGCGAAGCCGTAGCCCGGGCTAACAAGGGCTTGATCGACGCCGACCTCGGTGGCGGTCTTATCAAGCAACGGGTCGCCCGGCCGGGCTCCGGCAAGTCGGGCGGCTACAGGACATTGGTCTTTTTCCGGGTCGAGAGGCGGGCGATCTTCGCGTTCGGGTTCGCGAAGAGCGACACGGACAATATCGGCGACGATGACGAAGCCATCCTGAAGAAGGCCGCGAAGGTGGCGCTGGGAGTACCGGAGGCCGATCTCGACCGTCTCGTTGCCGCCGGAACATTCGTCGAGGTGAGATGTGAGGACCAGGAAGGAGCCGGCCAAGACCTACCGCAGTGAAGTCGCGGCGGCCGTCCACGAGATGGTCGAGGGATTTCACAGCGCCGGACTGGCCGACAAGCAGACGATGCGGGAGTTCGACGCGGCATGCCTGTCGCCGGCACCCGCCATGACCCCCGAAGAGATCAGGGCGATCCGCGAGCGCGAGCGCGTCTCCCAGCCGGTCTTCGCGCGTTACCTGAACGTGTCCAAGAACCTCGTCTCGGACTGGGAACGCGGCGTCAAGCGACCGGGCGGACCGGCGTTGCGCCTGCTCGCGATCGTCCGCAGGAACGGCCTGCGGGCCATCGCGTGAAGATTGCGGGCGTAGAGCCGGCGGCCGGGGCGATCAGGCCTGTCCCGCGGGTGTTTCGGCAGACACCCTCTCGACGCGCGGTTGCAATCGCGCTACAGTCCGTCCGCCCCGCCGTCCCGGCACGGGCGCTACGGAGGGCCCCGGGATGCCGGAGTTGTCGACGATCCTCGTTTTCGCCGCGGCGTGCCTCGCGCTGACCGCGACGCCGGGCCCGGACATGATGCTCGTGGCGTCCCGCGGCGTCAGCCAGGGCCGGTCGGCGGGCTTCATGACCCTGGCCGGCATCCAGGCCGGAACCTATTGCCACGCCGCCGCCGCGGCCTTCGGCCTGTCGCAGCTCTTCTTGGCCGTTCCGATGGCTTACGACCTCGTCCGGTGGGCGGGGGCGGCGTACCTGCTGTTCCTCGCCTGGAAGGCGTTGCGGCCGGGCGGAACGGGTCTCGCGGTCACCGGGGACCTCGCGCGCCGCTCCCTGCGGCGGGCCTTCGGAGAAGGGCTCGCGACGAACCTGCTGAACCCGAAGATGGCCCTCTTCGTCCTGGCGCTGTTTCCGCAGTTCGTCGATCCGTCCGGCGGGCCGGTCGCGATGCAGGTCCTGGTGCTGGCGACGATCCTGAACGCCATCGGCCTGGTCGTGAACGGCGCCGTCATCGTCCTGGCGAGCCACATGCGGGCCAGGATCCTGCAGGCGGCGTGGTTCGAGCGGGCGTCGCGCCTCCTGCTCGGCACCGTGTTCGCCGGCCTCGCGCTGCGCCTCGCGCTCGACGACCGGCGATAGACGGGCCTCAGGCCGGAACCGCCTTGCCGGTCAAGCCCGGGGGTGCAGGCCGCGCAACGCGTCGTGGCGCTGCTCGATCGCGTCCCACAGGGTCTCCTCCAGGCGGACGCCGTCGAGGCGGTTGATCTCCTGGATGCCGGTCGGGCTGGTGACGTTGATCTCGGTCAGATAGTCGCCGATGACGTCGATGCCGACGAAGACCAGCCCCTTCTCGCGCAGGATCGGGCCGATCGCGGCGCAGATGTCGCGCTCGCGCGTCGTCAGGCCCGTGCGCCGGGCGCTGCCGCCGGCATGGAAGTTGGCGCGCGCCTCGCCTTCCTGGGGCAGGCGGCTGACCGCGCCCACCGGCTCGCCCTCGATCAGGATGATGCGCTTGTCGCCCTGGCGGATCTCCGGCAGGTATTTCTGCACGATCACCGGCTCGCGGTAGATCTGGGTGAACATCTCCAGCAGCGAGCCCAGGTTCTCGTCGTCGGGCTTCAGGTGGAACACGCCGGCGCCGCCGTTGCCGAACAGCGGCTTCACGATGATGTCCTTGTGCTCGGCCCGGAAGGCCAGGATCTCCTGGCGGTCGGTCGTGATCAGGGTCGGGGGCATCAGCTCCGGGAAATGGGCGACGAACAGCTTCTCCGGGGCGTTGCGGACCTCGGCGGGGTCGTTGACGATCAGCACGCGGGGCTGCAGGTGCTCCAGCAGGTGGGTCGCGGTGATGTAGGACATGTCGAAGGGCGGGTCCTGGCGCATCAGCACCACGTCCATCGTCGCGAGGTCCACGGTCTGGGTGCCGCCGAAGGCGTGGTGGTTGCCGTATTCGCGCCGGACGGTGAGCGGCCGGACCCGCGCCAGCAGCCGGTTGTGGCGGAAGATCAGGTCGCGCGGCTGGTAGTGGAAGAGCGCATGGCCGCGGCGCTGGGCCTCCAGCGCCATCACGAAGCTGCTGTCGGCGTCGATGTTGACGGATTCCATCGGGTCCATCTGGATGGCGACGGCGAGGCTCATCGCGATTCTCCTGGGTGCGGGCCTGGTGCGGGCAGTTGACGGTGGTCAGTTGAGGCGGTTGCGGAGCTGCTGGAGCAGCAGTGCGGTCTGGTGGCGGAGCTGGTCGTTCCGGCTCAGGTCCATGAAGGTCTCCAGCGCCTCGACGGCGCCGCCGAGATTGCCGAGATGGGCCTGGAGCAGCCCCGCCTCGCGCCACAGCGCCGGCTCCTGGGGGGCGAACATCAGCATGCCCTCGACCACCTCGACCGCCTTGTCGATCCGGTCGCCGCGCAGGAAGCGGAGCTTCAGGTTGTTCTGGAGGCGCAGCAATATGTCCCGGTTGGTCACGGGGCGGTAGTATTCCGGCGACAGCTCGGCCTCGGCCCCGGCCGCGACCTTCAGCAGGTCGCGCAGCTCGACGACCGAGCGGGACCGGCCCTCGTTGAAGGGGTCGAGGATCGCGCGCTCGCCGAACGCCTCCAGCCGGATCAGGAAATGGCCCGGGAAGTTGAGGCCGACCACGCTCCAGTCCTGGGCGCGCGCGCACTCGATGAACAGGATGCCGAGCGCCACCGGCAGCCCGCGCTTGCGCTCGATGACGCGCGACAGGTCGGCGTTCTGGATGTCGTCGTAGGTCAGCTGGTCGCCGTGATAGCCGTGCCGCTCCACGATCACCTCGTGCAGCGCGCCGACGCGGTCGTCCAGCCGCGGGATCGGGCCGGCGGCCTCGCCGACCTCGCGCGCCAGCTCGGCCAGGTGGCCGCGGTAGCGGTCGAACTCCATCCGGGGCCGGCTCATCGCCGCCAGCGCCAGCGCGGTGTCGGCGAGGCGGATCTCCTCGTCGGGCAGGGTGCCCGCCTCACGCAGAATGTCCATGGCTTCCTGTCGGGTGCTCACGACGTTTCCGGTCACTTCTTGCCCGTCCTCGCCCCGAGGGCCGTCCTCCGGGCAGGTCCCGGAGGAACGTCCCTGGGGGCGTTCCGGCCGGACATAGCCGATCTTCGCCGCCCGGTCGATCCGGAATCGACCATACTCCTAAAGCGCCTCCGGCCTCCAGGCGTCGCGGAGGTGGCGCGGCAGCCGCCAGGGCGCCACCAGCATCGCGTCGAAGCGCAGGTCGAGCCCGGCCAGGTCCGGGCGCGAGGCCGCGAACTGCGCGGCCGAGCGGACGATGCGCCGGCGCTGCGCGGCCCCGATCGCGGCATGCGCGAGCGCCAGGTCGGCGCGGGCCTTGACCTCGACCACCGCGAGCACGCGGCCCCGGCGCGCCACGATGTCGATCTCGCCCAGGCCCGACCGCCGGCCCGCGGCCAGTATCCTGTAGCCCTTGAGCGTCAGCACCAGCCGGCACAGCGCCTCGGCCCAGCGTCCCCGCCGCCACGCCGCGGCGCCGCGCGCGCGGCGATCTCCCTTCCCGCCGGCCCCCTTCCCGCCGGCCCTCTTCATCCCGGCTCCCCGCCGCGGGCGAGCGCCAGGGCGCGGGCATAGACCTCGCGCCGGGGCCGGCCGGTCGCGGCCGCGACCTCGGCCGCCGCGTCCTTCACGCTGGCATGGGCGAGTGCGCGCAGCAGGGCCGCGTCGACCGCGGCGTCGCCGGCCTCGGCCGCGCCCTCGGCCGGCGGCCCGAACACGACGACGACCTCGCCCCTCGGCGGCCCCGCCTCGGCGTAGTGGGCCGCGAGGCCGGCGAGCGGGCCGCGCCGGACCTCCTCGAACAGCTTGGTCAGCTCGCGCGCGACCGCGGCGTCGCGCGGG
This sequence comes from Arenibaculum sp., assembly GCF_035998295.1. NCBI lineage: Bacteria > Pseudomonadati > Pseudomonadota > Alphaproteobacteria > Rhodospirillales > Azospirillaceae > Arenibaculum > Arenibaculum sp. The sequence continues at coordinate 13,808 of NZ_DASYHS010000297.1, forward strand.
CCCAGGACCTCGGCCGCGTCGGCCAGCATGGCCGGCAGGCGCTGCGCCGATTCGAACACGACGATCGAGGCGTCGAGCGTGCGCAGCGCCGACAGCGCCGAGCGGCGCGCGCCCGCCTTGGAGGGCAGGAAGCCCGCGAACATGAACCGGTCCGTCGGCAGGCCGGACAGGACGAGGGCCGCCAGCGGCGCGCTCGGCCCGGGCAGGGCGGTGACGGGGAGCCCCTCGGCGACGGCGTCGCGCACGAGCTTGTAGCCGGGATCGGAGACGAGCGGCGTGCCGGCGTCGGAGACCAGTGCTACGCTGCCGCCCGCGCGCACGCGCTCCAGGATCACCGGCCGCATCCGCGCCGCATTGTGCTCGTGATATGACAGCAGCGGCGTGTCGACGCCGTGGACGGCCAGCAGCCGCCGGGTCACCCTCGTGTCCTCGCAGGCGATCGCGTCGACGCGGCGCAACGTGTCGAGCGCACGCAACGTTATGTCGGCGGCGTTGCCGATGGGGGTTGCGACGAGGTAAAGGCCCGGGTCAGGTTTACTTGCCCCTTCCGCGCGGCTAACGTCGTCGCTCGGCAGGCCGGATTCAGGAACGGAGAGCTTCTGTGGCACGATCGGCGACTTTCTTGCGCATGCAGGGCCCGCGGGCGCTGCTGGCCGCCGCGGCAGTCTCGGTGCTGGCGGCCTGCGCGACCAACCTACCGGCACCCCAGCCGCCGGCGCAAGCACCGGCGGCCGAGCCCCTGGCCGCGGACCCGGTGCCGCTGCCCGAGCCGGGACCGGTCAAGGTGGCCCTGCTCCTTCCCCTGACCGGCCAGGCGGCCCCGGTCGGCCAGTCGATGCTCAACGCGGCCCAGCTCGCGCTGTTCGACGCCGCCGGCGACGGGTTCGAGCTGCTGCCGCGCGACACCGCGGGCACGCCCGAGGGCGCCCAGGCCGCCGCCCGGGACGCGCTGGCCGAGGGGGCGGACCTGATCCTGGGGCCGCTGCTTTCCCAGTCCGTCGGGGCGGTCAAGCCGGTGGCGCGCGCCTCCGGGGTCCCGGTGCTCGCCTTCTCCAACGACTGGACCCATGCCGACGCCGGCACCTGGGTCATGGGCCTCGTGCCCCAGGAACAGGTGCGGCGCGTGGTCGGCTACGCCCGCGCCCAGGGCCTCTCGCGGGTCGGCGCGCTGGTGCCGGCGACGCCCTACGGCAACGCGGTCGCGGACGCGCTGCGGACCTCGGCCGACCGGTTCGGCGCCGACATCGTCAGGGTCGAGCGCTACGACGCGGCGGCGCCCGACGCTTCGCCCGCGGTGCGCAGCCTCGCGTCGGCCGGGCCGGCGGCCTTCGACGCGGTCATGATCGCCGAGGGCGGGGAGAAGCTGCGCACGATGGCGCCGATGCTGTCCTATTTCGAGATCGATCCCCGCCGGGTGCGGCTGCTCGGCACCGGGCAGTGGGACGATCCCGCGACCGGGCGCGAGGCGACGCTGGTCGGCGGCTGGTACGCCGCCCCCGACCCGGGTGCCCGCGCCGGCTTCGAGGAGCGCTACGCCGAGTTCTACGGCGCAGCACCACACCGCCTCGCGACGCTGGCCTACGATGCGACCGCGCTGGCGGCGCGGCTCGCCCAGTTCGGCGACCTCGGCCCGGCGGCGCTGACCGAGCCGAGCGGGTTCATCGGCACCGACGGCGTGTTCCGCCTGCTGCCCGGCGGCGTGGTCGAGCGCGGCCTCGCCGTGCTGGAGGTGACCCGCGCCGGCCCCCGGGTCGTCGACCCGGCGCCGTCCAGCTTCGAGCCGCTGCTGCAGTGAGGACAGTCGTGGTCGTGGACGGCGAGAGTCTCCGTTCTCGCCGTCGCGACGGCCGAGAGGTCGTGTCAGTGTCGAAAGAGCCTCACGCGAAGACGAAACCCAACCTGAAGAGCTATCTGCTCCACGCCGGGTATGCGGAAGAGAAGGATGTCTTCGACCTGATCATGAAGGATGTCAGGTCTGGCCCTCCCCTGTTCGCACCGCGGGACGCGGTGCCCGGGGACCGGAAGGAGTGACCGTCCGCGATACCAGCATCGTCAGCAACCCGCGGCACAAGAGACACCATCCCGCCCTCAGGGCATTTGACGGACGCGAGCCCTATCGGTTGAACACATCCTCTCCCGTACCCGCGGGAGAGGATGGGCTCGCCGCGTAGCGGTGGGAAGGTGAGGGTCCGCGGGCGGCCTGCCCTCACCCTCCCAACCTTCGGTTGGGCCCCTCCCTGTACCTTTGGCGGTGTCGGCAGCTTGCTTGAAGGTCGGGTAAGCTGTCCGGCATTCGGGCGACGCCGCCGGGAGCAACCTTCCCCTTCCCGTGCCCCGAGCACCAGGAGAGGACACGTGCCCCGGCGGCTAGCCGTGACGCATGCCCAGTGGGGAGTTGCGCCGCGAGCGCCAGTACAGGGATGGCTCGGCGTCATGGCCGCCCGGCTCAAGCCGAGGAGATTGCTCATGACCGATCCTCCGGAGTCCTACGCCGGCATCGATTGGGCCGGCACCGAGCATCAGGCCTTCCTGCTCGACACACGGGGCGAGCCCCTGGGCGAGCGCCGCATCGCGCACAGCGGCCCCGGCCTGACCGAGCTGTGCGACTGGCTGGTCGCCCGGACCGGCTTGGCGCCCGAGCGCATCGCGGTCGCCATCGAGACCTGCCACGGCCCGGTGGTCGAGGCCCTGCTCGAACGCGGCTTCCGGGTCTTTGCCGTCAACCCCAAGCAGCTCGACCGCTTCCGGGACCGCTTCTCCGTCGCCGGCGCCAAGGACGACCGCCGCGATGCCCGGGTGCTGGCCGCCTCGTTGCGCACCGACCCGGCCTGCTTCCGCGCGCTGGCGCCGGAAGAGCCGCTGGTGCTCGAGCTGCGCGAATGGTCGCGCATCGCCGAGGAGCTCCGCCGGGAGCGCACCCGCCTGGGCAACCGGCTGTACCAGCAGCTGTGGCGCTATTACCCGCAGATGCTGGCCCTGGGCGACGACGTCGGCGCCCCCTGGCGCCTCGCCTTGTGGGAGCTCGCCCCGACGCCCGAGCGGGTCCGGCGGCTGCGCCACGGCACCGTCGAAGCGCTGCTCAAGCGTCATCGGATCCGCCGCCTCGACGCCGAGGGCGTGCTCGGCCGTCTGCGCCAGCCCGCGCTGCGGGTGGCGCCGGGCACGGCCGAGGCGGCGCAGGCCCACATCCGCCAGCTCATCGCCCGCCTGCGCCTGGTCCAGCGCCAGCTGGCCGAGGCCGAAGCCCGCCTCGACACCCTCTGCTCGGCCCTGGCCGACGGCGAGGCCGAGCCGGGGCAGCCGGGGGAGCAGCATGACGTGACGATCCTGCGCTCTGTGCCCGGAGTGGGAAGGATCGTCCTCGCCATGCTGCTCGCAGAGGCCGGCGAGGCTCTGCGCCGACGAGATTATCATGCTTTGCGCACCCGGTGCGGGGTGGCGCCGGTGACCCGGCGCAGCGGCAAGCAGTGCGTCGTCCATATCCGATGGGCGTGCAGCCGGCGCTTGCGCGAAGCCGTCTATCACTGGGCCCGGGTCGCCTGCCAGCACGACCCGGCCTGCCGGTGCCGCTACCAGGCCCTGCGCGCGCGCGGCCACTCCCATGCCCGCGCGTTGCGCACCGTCGGCGACCGCCTGATCGCCCTTGCCTGCACGCTGCTCCGGCGGCGCGAGCTCTTCGATCCTCAGCGCGCCGCCGCCCAGCCCGCGCCGGCCTGAGCAACGCGATCCGGCCTTGAAGCCGATGGCGGAGCAGGGGCCCCGGCGGGCCGGGGGCGTCAAGCCCGAAGCCGCCGAAGGCGGGGGCGCGCAGCGCCCGGCTTTACGCCCCTGGACCGACGAGGCCATCATCACCCTCGGCTCAAGCCGTTGCTCTCGCCCTTGACTCAACGGTGGGGAGTCCTCTCCCACAGGGCTACGCTATGCACAGAACTTTGCGAGGATGAAGCCTCTGTAGATTGCTGAGAATTCTCTCAGGCCATGAGCAAAGGTTACGGGTCCCGGAGGAGCTTCGCTGGCGTAACCCTTCCAGCCGCCGAGGCGGGCAATGATCCAGGCGGCCCAGGCGAGGCTGTCTGGAGGATGGGGGTTCTTCTGCTTGAGGGTCTTGCCCTCCCGACCGGGCAGCAGCGCGCGCAAGACCTCGATCTCGTCGGTGCGGAACAGCTCGGCGGCGGTGCGGCGGTCGCGACCATCGCGAGCCCGCACCAGTTGCAGGATGCGCACGGCCGCAATCAGCGCCAGCACCGCCAACTTCTCCAGCGCGTCGGCCTGCTCGACCTGGCTGGACTCGACGTCCAGGCCCTGACGCTTGAGCAGGCGGAAGACCTCCTCCACCGTCCAGCGGCTGGCGTACCAGCGGGCAACACGGCAAGCCTGGGCGCCGTCGGCGACTTCGTGGCTGGTCAGCAGCCGCCAGTGGATCGGCGGGCCCGAGCGGGGGGCCGTCTCATCGATGTTCACCTCGCGGATGTCCACCGCCCACAACTCCAGCTCGCCCGGCGCTTCGGCCCCGGCCCGTGCCGGCCGGCGCACCCGGACCGGGGCAAAGCGCACATCCAGCCTGGCCTGGCGTGCGGGCCGGCGCTGGCCGCGCGTGCTGCCGGCCGAAAGCTCGAGGGTGAAGCGCTCCGCCACCGGCTGGGCGGCCACGTGCTCGAACAGGCTGGCGCCGTCGGCCAGCTTACGGTCGCTGCGCTGGCGCACTAGCACCTCGCAGCCGAGTTCACGGCAGTGCACGAACAGGGCGTAGTCGTCGGATTCGGCATCGCTGACCACGGTGACCCGGTCCGCCGTCGCCAGCGTGTCATGGGCCGCCTCGGCTCCCGCCAGCCAGCGCCGCGACTCCTTGTCCTGCGTCTGACGCTCGTGACGCGGGCCGACCCGGCCGGGCCCCCGGGTCCACAGCTCCGCTCCGCACAGGCCCAGACAGGTCGTCTCCTGCGCATCCACGGCGACGACCGCATGCAAGAACAGCCCGACGTCGCTGCCGTTGCCGACCGGCCCCAGCCCTCGGACACGTCCGGCATGCCCCTGGTAGTTCAGTTCGGTGGTATCCTGGATCGCAAGCACATGGCGCCCGCGCGCGGCCAGGGCCAGCGGTTCGGCGGCGTGGACCAGCATCTCGCTCACACCGACCCGCGGGTTGCGCAAGGCGCGCCCGAAGCGCACCTCGTCGCACCGTCCGCCACCAAGACGGCGCAAGCACACCGTCCGCCTGTCCACCATCCGGTGTAAAAGTTCCTCCACTGTCCCCGCCAGGCGCCGATCCCCAAACTCACCAACATCGTAACCAACCCCAACCATGTCCGTGTGTTCTGGATGTCTTTCCATTCAACACACTTGGGCGATGATCGGGCGTATTACCCTTTCACTTACGGAGAGCCGCAAAACTTCTGTGCATAGCGTAGCCCACAGGGAGAGGGAATATTTGATTATGCTCGCGCGGAGGGCACATAGCGCAGCAGCACGATGCCGTCGCCGAACCGCCGGTTCTCGACGAGGTCGAGGCGGACCGCCACCCCGTCCGGGAACAGGCGGATGCCCCGGCCCAGGACCGTCGGGTAGACCATCAGCCTGAACTCGTCGATCAGGCCGTGCGGCAGCAGCTGATGCACGATCGAGGCGCTGCCGAAGATCAGGACGTCGCCGCCGGACCCGGCCTTGACGTCCCGGACCGCCTCGGCCAAGTCGCCCGTGATCAGCGTCGAGTTGTTCCACGAAGCGCTTTCCAGCGTCCTCGACGCCACGTATTTCGGCAGGGCGTTCATGCGCGCGGCATAGCCCTCCGGGTCGTCGACCATCGGCCAGACCGCGGCGAAGCCGTCATAGGTCACGCGGCCGAAGATCATGGCCCCGGCGGCCATGAGCTCCTCGTGCTTGAACCTGTCGCCCTCGGGCCCGCGGGTGAACGGGCCGGTCCAGTCGCCCAGTCCCGACCCCTCCATGCCCACGGGGTCCTGGATGACGCCGTCGAGGGAGGCGTACTGGGTGACGATGATCCTGCGCGGCATGGCGAGCCCCTTTCCTTTCGTGTCGCATGAAGCGTCTGCAGGAAAGACGATCCCGGGCCCGGCATGCCGACAGGCCGGCGAGACGATTTCTCCATTGGCGGGGACCGGGGCGGGCTCAGGCGTGGCTCGGCGCCTCTTCCCGGTCCCGGTCGGCGGCCGGGCTCTCGAAGATCCGGCGGGCGCGGGCGACGACCTTCCTCACCGAGGCGAGCATGCAGGCGCGCTCCTCCTCGGTGAGCACCGACAGCAGCTCGCGCTCGATGCTCCTCGCATGGGGCACGATCTGGTCGTAGACCTCCTTGCCGTGGCGGCTCAGGCGCAGCGACACCTTCCTGCGGTCCGCGGGGTCCACCCGGCGGCTGACCATGCCGATCCTCGATAGCTGGTTGATCGCCCGCGTCACCTGGACCTGGTCCATGGCCGTGTGCTCCGCCAGCTCCTTGGCCGACAGCGGGGCGTGCATCCCCAGGATCGCCATCACCCGCCAGCCCGTCACGCTCAGGCCGAAGCGCGTGCTGTAGAAGCTTTCCAGGTACAGGCTGACCTGGTTGGAGACATAGGAGAACTGGTACGGCACCCAGTCGTCGATCAGCAGGATGTCCGCCCCCTGCCCTTCGGCGTCCGGGCCGGCATCCCCGGAAGAAATCCTCGTCCTACTCACAGCTTCTCCAGCCCGTCAGGGTCGATCGGAAAGCGAAGCCCATGCGCATCGCTTCGGCGCCGGGCCTCGCAGTATCACCAACTCTTTGCGCGCGCAAACATTCGCGGCCCGCGTCATTCGACCGCCGGCGCGGCCACCTTGCCCGCGGTCTTCCAGCTTTCGGCGTAGCCGTCGAACTCGACTGCCTTCGCCGCCTCGCCGACGTCGAGGGCGTCGCGCGCATCCAGCATCACCGCGTACTCGTTCGTCATGGCGTTCCTGGGCTTGTACATGCCCTTGAGCGCCTGGGGATGGGGGCCGTGGGTGAAGCCGCAGGGATGCAGCGTCACCATGCCGGGATGGATGTTGTCGCGGGAGAAGAAGTCGCCGGAATGATAGAAGACCGCCTCGTCGTAGTCGTCGTTGTTGTGGAAGAACGGCACCTTGATCGCGGCCGGGTCGGTCTCGAACGGGCGCGGCACGAAGGTGCAGATGACGAAGCGGCTGCCGACCCAGGTCGTGTGCGCCGAGGGCGGCAGGTGGTAGCGGTGCGACGACAGCGGGCGGATGTCCCGGACGTTCAGCCTGACCGGCACGAGGTCGCCGTGCCAGCCGACCGCGTCGAGGGGGTTGAAGGGATAGACGACGCAGGACAGCTCGCCCCGGCGGCGGATGACGACGCGCCACTCCCGCTCGCCCTGCTGGGCCTTGAACGCCTCGTCGATCGCCGGCGTGTCGAGCACGGCCTCGTCGTACAGCGCGTGGCGCCCGACCAGGCCGCGGTCCGGGGTCCTCAGCGCCCCGCCGGTCGCCTCGAACAGGAGCAGCTCCACCGGCCGCGCGGCCTCGATGCGCCACATCGTCGAGCGCGGCAGCAGGATGTAGTCGCCCGTGCCGAACTCCAGGTGCCCGTAGTCGCAGTAGAGGTGCCCGGCGCCGGAATGGACGAACAGCAGCTCGTCGCCGTCGGCGTTGCGCGCGAGGTGGTCCATGTCGCCGGCCAGCCGCCAGAAGCGCATCCTGACATGGGCGTTGTGCAGGATGGCCGGCGCGTCCCACACGCCCGGCCCCAGGTCGCCGATCGCGGCGAGGTCGAAGGCGCGCGGGCGCAGCGGCCCCGACCAGCTCGTCCAGCCGGTCGGGGGATGCGTGTGGTACATCATCGTCGCCGGGCCGAAGAAGCCCTCGCGCCCGAGCTCCCTCTCGAAGGTCCCCTCGGGCAGGTCCGCATGGGCCTGGCGGGAGGAGCGCCCCTCGATGCGCGGGAGCGAAACGTCGTGCGATCTGGCCATGTCTTCCTCCGCCGGCGCCTTGTCGTTGTCGTCGTTTCAGTAGCCGGGCCCGGCGACCGGCTGCGCTTCCCGCCCGCGCTCGGCGGGGGCGTGCGCGACGATCCGGTCGCCTGCGAGATCGGCGAGCGTCGGGCACCCCAGGAGCGCCATGCCGCGGTCGACCTCCCGCCTCAGCAGGTCGAGGACGTGCCGGGCCCCGGCCTCGCCCGCGGCCGCGACGCCGTAGAGGGTCGGGCGGCCCATCAGCACGCCGTCGGCCCCCAGCGCCAGGGCCTTGAGGATGTCGGTGCCCCTGCGAAAGCCGCTGTCGCACAGGACGGTCAGGCGGCCGCCGGCCGCCGCGAGGATGCGCGGGAGTGCTACCATCGGCGGCACGGCCGCGCCGAGCTGCCGGCCGCCATGGTTGGAGACGACGATGCCGTCGGCGCCGGCGTCGAGCGCCTGCCGGACGTCGGCCGGCGACAGGATGCCCTTCACGACAAGGGGGCCGTTCCAGCGCCTGCGGACCTCGCGCACGTCCTCCCAGGTGACGCCCGGGTCGAGCTGGCCTTCCATGAAGGCGAGCAGGGTCTGCGCGCCGGACCGGCGCGCGGCCTCCATCATGTTGCGCGGTTGCGGGGCGCCGTGGCGCAGCATCTGCATCAGCCACGAGAACCGGCGCGCCGCGTCGAGGATGCCCGCCGGCGACGGCCGGTAGGGAAGAGTGAAGCGATTGCGCAGGTCGCGTTCGCGGTTGCCGCCGACCGGGCAGTCGAGCGTGACGACGAGCGTCTCGAACCCCGCGGCGGCGGCGCGCTCGACCAGGCGATGGGAGATCGCGCGGTCGCGGAAGATGTAGAGCTGGAACCAGTGCGGCCGCCCGGCCGCGGCGCCGATCTCCTCGATGCCGACGCTCGAGACGGTGCTGAGCGTGAACGGCACGTCGAACGCCTCGGCCGCCCGCATCAGGTGGAGCTCGGCCCCCGGCCAGACGAGCCCCGCGAGGCCGGTGGGGCCGATGCCGAAGGGCGAGGCGAAGGTCCGGCCGAACAGCCGCCGGGACTGGTCGCGCGCCGCGGCCCCGACCGCGACGCGGGTCGACAGCGCATAGGCCTCGAACTGCCGGCGGTTGGCCCGCAGGGCCTCCTCGTCGTCCGCGCCGCCGTCGACGAAGTCGAACACCGCGCGCGGCAGCCGGGACCTGGCCGCCGCGCGCACGTCGTCGACGTTGCGCGCCCGCCCCAACCTGGCCGCGTTCATACACACCTCGAGGGCGGTGCCACCTGCTGGTCGATCGCGCCGAAGATCGTCCGCCCGTCGGCGTCGCGCATCTCGATCGTCACGCGGTCGCCGTGCCGCAGATAGGGCGTCCTCGCCTCGCCGTGCTCGAGCTGCTCGACCGTCCGCCGCTCGACCAGGCAGCAGACGCCGGTGCTCCGGTCCCGGTTGGAGACGGTGCCCGACCCGACGACGGTGCCGGCGGACAGCCGGCGCGTCGCGGTCGCATGGACGATCAGCGCCGGGAAGTCGAAGGTGAGGTCGGCGCCCGCGTTCGGCCGGCCGACGACCTCGCCGTTGAGGCGCACGACCAGGGGAAGCGACAGCTTCGCCCCGTCCCACGCCTCGCCCAGCTCGTCCGGCGTGACGAAGACCGGCGAGAACGCGCTGGCGGGCTTGCCGTGGACGAAGCCGAAGCCCTTGCGCAGCTCGTGCGGGATCAGCCCGCGCAGGGACACGTCGTTGACCAGGCCGACCAGGAGGATCGAGCGCGCGGCCTCCTCCCGGGTCGCACCCTGCGGGCAGTCGGCGGTGACGACGACCACCTCGGCCTCGAAGTCGGCGCCCCACAGCTCCGGGTCGTCCACCTCGATCGGGTCGGTGGGGCCGAGCGGCGTGTCGCCCGCCCCCTGGTACATGATCGGCTCCTCGTAGAGGCTGGGCGGCAGGTCGGCGCCGCGCGCCCGGCGCACGAGCTCGACATGGTTGAGATAGCCGCTGGCGTCGAGCCACTGGTAGGCGCGCGGCAGCGGCGCCATCAGCCGGCCGGGGTCGAGGTCGAAGGCCTGCGGCGCCCGGCCCGCGTTGAGGGCGTCGGACGCCTCCCGCAGGGCCGGGACGTGCCACTCCCAGTCGTCGAGGGCGTCCTGCAGGCGCCGGCACCCGGCCGGCACCGCCCGGCGCAGGTCGCGGCTGACGACGACCAGCCTTCCGTCGCGGGTCCCGTCCCTGAGCGTCGCGAGCTTCATCGGGCGTCCACGACGCCGCGCTTGATCTGGTCGCGCTCGATCGCCTCGAACAGGGCGATCGCGTTGTTGTTGCCGAACCCCTCGTTGCCCTTGCGCTCGATGAACTCGAAGAAGATCGGCCCCACCAGGTTCCTGGAGAAGAGCTGGAGCAGGATGCTCCAGCTCCCGTCCTCCCGGCGGTCGCCGTCGACGAGGATCGCGTTGGCGCGCAGCCGGGCGACGTCCTGGCCGTGCCCGGGCATCCGCGCGTCGATCGCCTCGTAATAGGAGTCCGGGATGTCCATCACGGGGATGCCGTTCCCCGCGATCCGCTCCACGCTGCGCACGAGGTCGCCGCTCAGCAGCGCGAGATGCTGCACGCCCTCGCCCTTGTACTCGTCTATGTATTCCTGGACCTGCGACTTCGGGTCCGTCGGCTCGTTGACGGGGATGCAGATCCCGTTGCAGGGGCTCTTCATCGCCCGGGTGCGGAAGCCGGTCTTCTGCCCCTTGGCGTCCAGGTAGAACACCTCGCGGAAGTTGAACGCGTCGCGGTAGAAGCCCGCCCAGCGCTCCAGGTTGCCGGCCATCACGTTGTGGGTCAGGTGATCGATGACCGTGAAGCCGGCGCCGGCGACCTCCGGCAGGACGTCGCCGCGCAGCGGGACGAACTCCCCTTCCTTCACCGCCCGCTCGACCTCCGGGCTGACGAGATAGAGCAGGCTGTGCCCGATCCCGTCCAGGGCGGGCGCGTCGACCGAAAGCGCGCCGCGGTCGCCGGCATAGTCGACCACGCCGTTGTCGAGCGCGCGCCTGCGCGCCAGGCCGGCGTCCGCGACGCGGAACGCGATCGCCGAGATGCAGGGGCCGTGCAGCTTCGCGAACCCGACGCCGTAGGTCGACGGGTCGTCGTTCAGCAGGACGTCGATCCCGCCCTGGCGCCACAGCGCGATCGAGCGGCTCTTGTGCCTCGCCACCTCCTCGAAGCCGAGGCGGCCGAGGAGGCTCGCGATGGGCGCCGTGTCCGCCGCGCTGAACTCCACGAACGACAGGCCGTCGGTTCCGACGGGATTGTCCAGGGTCCGGCCGTCGTCCTTATCGATGGGAACGCCCATGGCATGCTCCTTCGCGTCCATTTCCGCACTGCTCGCTTTTTGATTTCATATTGAAAATATTTCTTTATGTCAACATCCGGTCGCACTCAAAAAGCCCCGGCTTCACGCCCTGCGCCGCGCGAGGGTCAGCGCCTCGTCGCCGGGCCGGAGCGCGTTGCGGGTCAGCACGACCACGCAGTCCTCCTCCGCCACGAGCGCCACGTCGCCGTCGAAGGCGAACACCTCCCCCCTGGCGACGGGGTCGAAGCCGGAGAAGGGTTTGGCGAGGCGGAGCGGCCCGTGCCGCAGCACGACCTCCCGCGTGATCTCGTAGGTGACGGCGTCCTCGCGCACGCGCGGCCGTTGTGGCGCGCGCGGCTCGACGAGCATCAGCGCCTCCAGGAACGACAGGAAGACCGCCCGGGCGACCTCGCCCGCCTCGGGCCGGGCATGGCGCCCGCATTCGGCGACGACGATCGGGACCGACGGTGCCAGCAGGTCGGTCTCGAACATGGCGCAGCCCCGCTGTGCTGCTCGCGGCGCCACCAGCGTGCGGGGAATCACCTCGCCCAGCAGGCGCGCCAGGCCGAGGGAGGCCGGCCGGTCCGCGGAGACGAGCAGGAACGTCCGCTCCTGCTCCGGCATCGAGTGCAGATCGAGGATCGCGTGGGCCTCGCGCATCAGGGGCAGCAGCAGCCGGACCCGCCGCGCCTCGGCGCCGTCCGCCTCCAGCGCGGCTTCGGACCAGATGCGGTTCATGTCGACCCCGAGATGGCGCCGCGGCCCCTCCGGCGCCGCGTGCGCGCGGGGGTTCATGGCGATCACCACCAGGCGGCCGCGCGCGATGGCGAAGCCCGGGTCGCGCGCGGCCTCCAGGACGTCGAGCCCGCAGGTCTCGTCGCCATGCATCAGGACCGTGACCAGCGCCATGGGCCCCGGCGCCGCCGCGCGAACGTCCACCATGTCCTTCACCGCGCCCCTCACCGCGTCCCCCACCGCGCCCCTCCCCTCGCCGCCAGATCCTTGCACATGCATTCAAATCGAAATATTTTCATATTGCAAGTTATTTTGGCCGCTGCTAGCGTTGACCCTTACCGAAAGCAAGAACCTTGGGGAGGACGGCCGTGAAAGGACTGCTGAAACACGCGATCGCGGGCGCGGCGCTGGCATTGGGGGCACAGGCGCTGGGCGCGCAGGCCGCGAACGCCGAGACGGTCCTGCGCTTCAACAACTTCCTGCCGCCGATGCACGGGCAGGTCGTCGACGTGTTCAAGCCCTGGGCCGAGAGCGTGGCGAAGGCCACCGAGGGGCGGGTCAAGGTGGAGATCCTGCCGACGACCGTCGCCGCGCCGCCGCGGATGTTCGACCTGGTCGAGAGCGGCGGGGTCGACGTCGCCTGGGGCGTCCCGGCCTACACGACGGGGCGGTTCACCCTGACCAAGGCGCTCGACCTGCCGTTCCTCGGCGACAACGCGGAAGCGCTTTCCGTCGCCTACTGGAAGGTCCACGAGGAGATGTTCGCCGCCGCCGACGAGTTCGCGGGGGTGAAGGTCCTCGCCGTCTACACGACCGGCCCCGGCACGATCTACACGACGGACGCGCCGCCGCGCTCGATCGAGGAGTTCGAGGGCCGGAAGTTCCGGGTTGGCGGCAAGACCCCGCAGGAGGTCGCGCAGGCACTGGGGGCGGTCGCCGTCCAGTCGTCGTCGAGCGAGGTGCACGAGATGATCTCGCGCAACGTCGTCGACGGCGCCTTCTTCACGCACGAGGCCTATGAATCCTACAAGCTGCACGACGTGGTGAAGGGCCAGTTCGCGGTGCCCGGCGGCCTCTACAACTCCGCCGTCTACATCATCATGAACCAGGACGCCTGGGACGGCCTGTCGAAGGAGGACCAGGACGCGGTCTGGTCGGTCTCCGGCGAGGCGCTGGCGCGGCTCGGCGGCAGGGCGTGGGACAAGGCGGACGCCTCGGCCATCGCGCTGATGGAGGAGAAGGGGGCCGAGAGGGTCGTCGCCGACGGGGCGCTGCTCGCCGAGATCAAGGCGCGCGTCGCGCCGCTGGAGGAGGCCTGGATCGCCGAGGCCGCCGAGAAGAACGTCGACGGCCGCAAGGCGCTGGACCGGATCCGCGAGCTCGCCGGCGCCCGCTAGCCCGGTTCGCGGATAGGATACAGCGCATCCGTCCGGTGCGCCCCCGCGCACCGGACGGACGCATCCAAGACCCTCCGCCGAACCGGGAGCGAGGAATGCCGGAACCATCCCCGGCGGCCAACGGCCGCCTTGCGCCAGGCCCGGCCGAGGGCCGCCATTTGGCAGTCCCGGCGGCCGAAGGCCGCCCTGCGCCAGTCCGCCTCGTCGAGCGCCTCTTCCAGGCGGTCTGCGTGCTCGCCATCGCGGCGATGTGCCTCGTGACCTGCTGGGACGTCCTGTTCCGCTACGTCTTCGCGCAGCCGCTGCCATGGAGCCAGGAGGCGATACAGTTCCTGATGGCGCTGCTGTTCTTCGCCGGCCTGCCGGTCGCGACCCTGCACCGGCAGCACATCGTCGTGGACGTCGTCTCCGCGCGGTTCCGCGGCCGGGGCGCCAGGATCGCCGGCCTGGCCGCCAACCTGCTGAGCTGCGCGTTCGCGGCGCTGCTTTCCTTCTTCTCGGTCCAGTTCGCCCTGAAGCTGATGGCGTATGGGGACCGGACGCCCTGGCTCGGCCTGCCCTGGCACCTCGCGACCTGGGCGGCCGCGGTCGCCTTCGCCGCCGCCGCCCTGGTCTGGGCGGCGCATGCCCGGACCGCGCTGCGCGGAGCATCGACGTGAGCGTCGCCATCCTCTCCTTCGTCGCGGTCTTCGGCCTGCTGTCCTTCGGGGTGCCGCTCGCGGTGGCGCTGGGCGGCGTCGGCTTCGCCGGCCTGACCGCCGTCATCGGCCTGAAGGCCGCCGGCGCCATGCTGTCGCAGACCGCGTTCGACACGGCCAACGGCTACACCCTGTCGGTCCTGCCGCTGTTCCTGTTCATGGCCAACCTGATCGCCAGGGCCGGCATCGCCTCGACGCTCTACGACGCCTCCAACGCGTTCCTGGGCCGGGTGCGCGGCGGCCTCGCGATGGCGACGATCGCGGGCTGCGCCGGGTTCGGCGCGGTATGCGGGTCGAGCCTCGCGACCGCGGCGACCATGGGCTCGGTCGCGATGCCGGAGATGAAGCGCTTCGGCTATGACGACGGGCTCGCGACCGGCGCCGTCGCCGCCGGCGGGACGCTGGGCATCCTGATCCCGCCGAGCATCATCCTGGTGATCTACGGCACGATCACGGAGCAGAGCATCGGCGACCTGTTCCTCGCCGGCATCCTGCCCGGGCTTCTGGGAGCGCTGCTCTACATCTGCGCGATCGCCGTCGCCGTCGGGCTGCGCCCGGAGCTGGCGCCGGCGGCCGCCGTTTCGGACAAGACCGACCGCTGGGCCGCGGTGATCGGGGTCTGGCCGGTCGCGCTGCTCTTCTCGGTCGTGATCGGCGGCATCTATCTCGGCGTGTTCAGCGCGACCGAGGCGGCCGGCATCGGCGCGTTCGGCGCGCTCGCCATCGGCGTCCTGCGCCGGAGCCTGGGGGCGGGCGACATCCTCGCCGCGGCGCTGGAGGCCGGCGTCATGACGGCGGTGCTGCTGTTCGTGCTGATCGGAGCGCTGCTGTTCTCCAACGTCATGGTGTTCAGCGGGTTCTCGGCGCTGCTCTCGGAACTGGTGCAGTCGCTCGGCCTGGCGCCGATCCTCGTCGTCCTGGCCATCGTCGCGATCTACCTGGTGCTGGGATGCGTATTCGACAGCCTGGCCATGCTGCTGCTGACGGTGCCGCTGTTCGCGCCGCTGGTCGCCGATCTCGGCTACGACCTCGTCTGGTTCGGGATCGTCGTCGTCGTCGCGATCGAGCTGGGCATGATCTCGCCGCCGATCGGCATGAACCTCTTCATCATCCGGACGCTGAACCCGGAGATCCCGCTGATGAAGATCTACCGCGGGATCGTCCCCTTCCTCCTCGCCGACCTCGTCAGGCTGGCGATCCTCGTGCTCGTTCCCGCGATCGCCCTCGTGCTCCCGGCCTCCATGAGGTGAGCGTTTCCGGGTGAAGCCGGAAACGCTCAGGGGCGCGACCGCGCCCCCGCCCCGCCAGGGGCGAAAGCAAAGCCGCGGATGCGGCGCCGGCGCGTGAGGAACACGAAATCCCTGAACGTTTCCGGTTCATCCGGAAACGTTCAGGGGCGCAGCCGCGCCCCCGCCGCTCTAAAACCCCGCATGCGGCAGGAGGGGGCGGAGCCGGGCGGCTTCCGCGTCGATCGCCTCCGCCAGCTCGCGCGCGAGCGCGTCGCGCAGCGGGGCGATCCACTGGCGCCGCTCCGCGTCGACGGCGCGGATGCGCTCGCGCTCGCGCGGGCCCAGGCGCCGGCCGAGCGCACTCTCGATCCGCGGCCGCAATTCACGTTCGAACGCCGCCCCGCCGATGCCCCCGGAGGGCGCCATGGCCGTGAGCTGCTCCGGCGAAAGGCGCAGGAGGTCGGCGACCGCGTGAAGGAACATCAGGTCGCGCTCGCGCAGCGCCGCCGACGCGCGCCGGGCGGCATCCTCGCACCGCGTCCTCTCGTCCTCGGCCAGCGGCCGGCCGAGCGCGCCCTCGATCAGGCCGATCAGCGCCTCGAAGCCGGCGGGCGCGTCCATCGACCGGACCGGCGGTGGCGCTATGGCCGCGGTCGCCTCCTGGGCCAGGGCGCCGGGCGACGCCGCCGCCAGCACGACGAGTGCCGCAACCGTCATCCTGGGCAGCAGGTCTGTCATCGCGGTCCCCCCTGTCCGCCCACACCCCATCCGCCGGGCCCCTGTCCGCCGGAGCCGGCCATCGCGAGGATCGGTCCGGGAACGTCCGCGGGCCCCTCCACGATCTCGTCGATCAGCTTGTAGAGGATCGCGTCGGCGAAGCTGTCCCGGTTCTCGGCAGTACGCACGAAGGCGCCGGGCCCGCCGATCACGCTTTCGGAGAAGTATGCGTCGAGCCAGGCGTATTCGTCCAGGATCGCGAGCCCGTTGACCGTCACGCCCGCCGCCACCGCGCGGTCGCGCGCGTCCTCCACCGGCGGGCCGGCGTTCGAGAAGCCGTTCGCGACCAGGTCGACGACCTTGCGCCCGCCCTCGAACCCGTCGTCCCCGAACAGCAGGACCGCCGCGTCGATCGCGCTGCCGAGCGCCGTGTTCCCGGCCCGCACCGGACGCAGCGACGCCTCGACGCGCTCGGCGAAGGCGGCCGCGTCCTGCGCGTCGGCGATCCGCGTCCAGGGCACGAGGACGTCGAAGGCGCCGGGACCGGCGAAGCCGGCCAGCGTGACCGCGATCGCGCCGTTCGGCCCCGAGGTCGCCGCCGCCGCCACCCGCGGGTCGCGCAGCGCCGCGGCGTGGCCGCGCAGCTGGAATTCCATCGCCCCGCCGGTGACGCTCGCCGACGCGTCGACCGTCAGCACGAGTTCGAGGTCGACCGGCTCCTGCGCGGCCGCGGCCGCCGGCAGGACGCCCGCGACCAGACACATGACCAGGCCCGCGGCGAGGCCCCGCCGCATTGCATCCCACCCCACCCCGCCTTCCTCCTCAGCCTTCGCCGGCCGCCAGCGCGTGCCGGACCACCTTGCGCATCACGGTGGGCAGCGCATGCTCGCCGAGCCGGTCGACGGGCGCCCAGCACGCACCCGCCGGGGCCGACCCGTCCCGGCTGACGCCCGCGACGACCGAAAGTTCGAGGTGGAAATGGGTGAATGTATGGCGGACGACGCCCGGCAGCGGGCGCCAGTCGGCACGGGCCGGCGCCTGCGACGCCGCCGCGGCCAGGGTCGGGGCGGGCCCTTCCGCCCAGGCGGTCGAGGGCACCTCCATCATGCCCCCGAGCAGCCCCTCCTCGGCCCGGCGGCGCAGCAGGACCGATCCCCCGGCGTCCAGCAGCCAGAAGGCGACGCCGCGGCGCGTCGGCTTGGCCGCCTTGGCCCGGCGGCGCGGCAACTCCTCGGCAATGCCGGCGCGCCGCGCGGCGCAGGCGTCCGCCCAGGGGCACAGGATGCAGCGCGGCCGGCGCGGCGTGCAGACCGACGAGCCGAGGTCCATCAGCGCCTGCGCGTAGTCGCCCGGGCGCCGGGACGGGGTCAGCGTGCCGGCGAGCGCGCGCAGCTTCGGCTTGACCCCCGGCAGCGGCTCCTCGACCGCGAACATGCGCGCGATCACGCGCTCGATGTTGCCGTCGAGCACGGCGGCCGGCCGGTCGAAGGCGATCGCCGCGACCGCCGCGGCCGTGTAGTCGCCGATGCCAGGAAGTTGCCGCAATCCCTCCTCATGGTCGGGGAACCGGCCGCCATGGTCGGCGGCGACCACGCGCGCGCACCGGTGCAGGTTCCTGGCCCGCGCGTAGTAGCCGAGGCCGGCCCAGGCGCGCAGGACGTCGTCGAGTTCGGCGGCGGCGAGCGCCTCGACCGTCGGCCAGCGTCCGACGAAGGAGGTGAAATAGGGTCCCACCGTCGCGACGGTGGTCTGCTGGAGCATGATCTCCGACAGCCATACGCGGTAGGGATCGGGGCGGTCGCCGGGTCCGGCGCGCCACGGCAGGACGCGCCGGTGGCGGTCGTACCAGTCCAGCATGCGGCCGGCCAGCCCGGCCGGGTTTTGAGTCTCGATGGGCATGGCGTGTTGTTGCAGATGATGCGGTGCATTAACAATGGGGTCCGTGCCCACCGAATGCATTCCCGGGAGTCCAGGCCATGACCGGTCCTCGTCCGCTCGCCCGCCTGCTCCCGAAGCTCACCGGGAAGGCGCTCGGCCGCCACGGCCAGGCCTACGGCACGCTGCTGATGGAGTGGAGCGCCGTGGTCGGGCCGGAGCTCGGCGCGCGCAGCACGCCGGTGAAGCTGTCGTTCCCGGCGGGCCGGCGCGACGGGGCGACGCTGACGCTGCGCACCCATGGCGGCGCGGCGCTGGAGTTCCAGCACGCGGAACCCCAGGTCCTGGAGCGGATCAACGGCTTCTTCGGGTTCGCCGCCGTCGCTCGCATCCGCCTGGTGCAGGCGCCGCCCCGGCAGGCCGAACGCCGCGCCCCGCCGAAGCGGCGGCTCACCGAGGCGGACGAGGCCCGCATCCGGGCCACCGTCGAGGGGATCGAGGACGAGGAGCTGAGGGAGGCGATGCTCGCGCTGGGCCGGGCGATGGCCGCCAGGGGACGGGAGTGATCCCCGCGACCTTGCCCCGGCGGGGTAATGCCTTTATGTTACAACATCTTGTGCGCAGGAGGAACCAGTGCGCCGCTACATGATGGGTTTGGCCGTAGGTACCGTGATCGTAGGCGGGGTGGGCGCGACGCTGCTCAACGCGACCCCGTCGAAACCGGAGCCGGAAGTGATGGCCGCGCCGGCGGCCCAGGTGCCGCTCCAGACGCCGGTGCCAG
The DNA here is from genome assembly GCF_035998295.1 of Arenibaculum sp. NCBI lineage: Bacteria > Pseudomonadati > Pseudomonadota > Alphaproteobacteria > Rhodospirillales > Azospirillaceae > Arenibaculum > Arenibaculum sp. The sequence continues at coordinate 32,502 of NZ_DASYHS010000297.1, forward strand.
CCCAGACGGCCCAGGCACCGGTCCAGGCGCCGGCCCCGGCACCGGTCTCGGCCGGCGACGCCGCCCCGGCGACCGCTGCCGCGACCACTTCCGTGGCGCAGGCGACCGCGCCGGCGGCCGAGGCTCCGCGCACGACCGCGGACATGCTGGCCGACAGGGTGCTCGGCGATCCCGCGGCGCCGGTCACGATCTTCGACTACTCGTCGCTGACCTGCCCGCACTGCGCCGCCTTCCACACCCAGACGCTGGCCGAGCTGAAGAAGCGCTACATCGACACCGGCAAGGTCAAGCTCGTCTACCGGGACTTCCCCTTCGATCCCGCCGCACTTCAGGCCGCGATGATCGCCCGCTGCTCGCCGCCGGAGCGCTACTACGGCTTCCTCGACGTGCTGTTCCGCAGCCAGGAGACCTGGAGCCGGAGCGCCGACCCGGCGAAGGCGCTGGGGCAGACCGCGCGGCTGGCCGGCGTCGGCGAGGACGAGTTCGCGGCCTGCCTCGCCAACGAGGAGCTCAGCAACGGCATCCTGCAGATGCGCCTCGACGCCCAGAACAAGTATGACATCCGCAGCACGCCGAGCTTCGTGATCGTCGCCGGCGACGAGCAGGAGATCATCGCCGGCAACCAGCCCATCGACGTCTTCGCGGACGTGCTCGACGGGCTGGCGGACTGAGCGGGACCCGGGTTTCCGTGCAGTTCGTCAAGCTGCGCCTGTCGGGGTTCAAGTCCTTCGTCGATCCGACCGAGCTCGTGATCGAGCCGGGCATGACGGGGATCGTGGGCCCCAACGGCTGCGGCAAGTCCAACCTCGTCGAAGCGCTGCGCTGGGTCATGGGCGAGACCTCGGCCAAGCGGATGCGCGGCGGCGACATGGACGACGTCATCTTCGGCGGCACCGACCGCCGGGCGGCGCGCAACGTCGCCGAGGTGGCGCTCGTCCTCGACAACACCCGGCGGACCGCCCCGGCCGGCTTCAACGAGCACGACGAGCTGGAGGTCCTGCGGCGGATCGAGCGGGGCTCGGGCTCCGACTACCGCATCAACGGCAAGTCGGTGCGCGCCCGCGACGTCCAACTCCTGTTCGCCGACAACGCGTCCGGCGCGAACTCCCCGGCGCTGGTCAGCCAGGGCCGGATCGGCACGCTGATCAACGCCAAGCCGACCGAGCGCCGCCTGCTGCTGGAGGAGGCGGCAGGCATCACCGGCCTGCATTCGCGCCGCCACGAGGCCGAGCTGCGCCTCAAGGCCGCCGAGGCCAATCTCGGCCGGCTCGACGACGTCATCGTCACCATGGAGGCCCAGCTCGCCACCTTGAAGAAGCAGGCCCGGCAGGCGAGCCGGTACCGCGCCCTGTCCGAGCATGTCCGGCGCGCCGAGGCGGTGCTGCTGCACCTGCGCTGGACCGCGGCCGAGGCGGCGCTGCGCGCGGCCCTGGCCGGCTTCGAGGCGGCCGAGGGGCGCGTGCGCGAGCTGATGGGAAGCGTCGCCCACGAGACCGGGCGCCGGGCCGAGGACGCGGCCGGCCTGCCCGGGCTGCGCCAGGCCGAGGCCGCGGCGGCCGCGGCGCTGCAGCGCCTGGTCCTGGCGCGCGAGCAGCTCGACGCCGAGGAGAAGCGGATCGCCGAGGCCCAGGCCGCGAACCAGCGCCGCATCGCCCAGGTCGCGACCGACCTCGCGCGCGAACGCGCGCTGGCCGAGGACGCGGCCGCGGCACTTGCCCGGCTGGCCGAGGAACGCGAGGCGCTGGTCGAGGCCCAGGGCGACGAGGCGATGCGGGAGGAGGCCGCCCGCGACGCCCAGGCCGAGATCCGCGAGACCGTCGACGCGCTGGACCGGGCGCTGACCCGCCTGACCGAGACGGCGGCGGCCGACGAGGCGCAGCGCGCCGCACTGCAGCGCCAGGCCGGCGAGATCGCCCGCCGGCTGGACACGGCCGAGCGGCGCCTCGCGGAGCTGCGGGACCAGCGCGTGGCGCTGGAGCGGGAGCTGGGCGCCGAGGCCAGCCTGGACGAGGCCGAGGCTGCCGTCTTCGCGGCGGAGGAGGCGCTGGAGCAGGCGCGCGAGCAGGCCGAGGCGGCGGAGGCGGCCAAGGCGGCGGCCGACGCCGCGGTCGGCCGGGCGCGCGAGGCCCAGCAGCAGGCCCGGGCCGTGGGCGCGAAGCTCCAGGCCGAGGCGGCGGCCCTGGCCGAGCTGCTGGGTGCCGGGGCCGGCGACGGCTTCCGCCCGCTGATCGACGAGGTCGACGCACGGCCGGGATACGAGGGCGCGCTCGCCGCCGCCTTCGGGGAGGACCTGGCGGCGCCGCTGGACGAGGCGGCGCCGGTGCATTGGCGCGCGCTGCCCCCCTTCCCCGCACCGCCGCCCCTGCCCGCCGGGGCCGAGCCGCTTTCGGCGCAGGTCGAGGGGCCGCCGGCGCTCGCGCGCGGGCTGGCGCTGGTCGGCGTCGTCGCCGGCGCGCAGGAGGCGCACGGCCTGATGGCCGCCCTCGCCCCGGGCCAGGTGCTGGTGACGCGCGACGGCGGCTGCTGGCGCTGGGACGGGCTGTCGGTCGCGGCCGGCACGCCGACCGCGGCGGCGATACGCCTGAAGCAGAAGAACCGCTTGGCCGAGCTGCGCCGGGAGCTGGAGGACGCCGAGGAGCGCCTGGCCGTGACGGACGGGGCGCTGGAGGAGGCCCGGCGGGCCGCCGAGGACGCCGGCGCGCGCGACCGCGAGGCGCGCGACGGCGTGCGCGCCGCCTTCGCAGCGGCCGGCCGGGCGCGCGACGCCCATGCCAGGCTCGCCCAGGCCTCCGCGGCGGCCCGCTCCAGGATCGAAGCGCTCGACGAGGCGGCCGGGCGGCTCGAGGCCGACCGCCGGGACGCGCTGGGCCAGGCGGCCCAGGCCCGCGAGGCGCTGGCCGGGCTGGCCGAGGCCGGCGAGGCGCGCGGCAGGATCGCGGAGATGCGCGCCGAGCTGGCCGAACGGCGGACCCGCCAGGCCGAGATCCAGAACGCCCTCGACCGGCTGCTGCGCGACGCCCAGGGCCGGCGCCAGCGGCTGGCCGCGATCGCCGCCGAGGAGCGCTCATGGACGTCGCGTTCGGCCGGGGCCGACGAGCGGCTGGCCGAGCTGATGGAGCGGTCGGAGACGGCGCGGACCGAGCTGGAGGAGCTGGCCGGGCGCCCGATCGAGATCGCGCACGAGCGCGCGGCGCTCCAGGAGCGGATCGCCGAGGCCGAGCGCGCGCGCAAGCGGGCCGGCGAGACGCTGGCCGCGGCCGAGCGGCAGCTCGCCGAGACGGAGCGCCGCCTGAAGCAGGCCGAGGGCGAGCTTTCGGGCGCGCGGGAGGAGCGCGTGCGCGCCGAAGGCGCCGTGGCCGCCACGCGCCAGATGCAGGGCACGCTGCGCGAGCGCATCCTGGAGAAGCTGGACTGCGAGCCCGCGCGCGTCGCGGAGGTCGCCGGCCTGGGCGAGGGCGACGACCTGCCCGAGCTCGCCTCGGTCGAGCAGCGGCTGGAGAAGCTGGTGCGCGAGCGCGAGGGCATGGGCCCGGTCAACCTGCTCGCCGAGGCGGAAGCGAACGAGCTGGAGCAGCAGATCGCGGGAATGCAGGCCGAGCGCGCCGACCTGGTCTCGGCGATCGGGCGGCTGCGCCAGGGCATATCGAGCCTCAACAAGGAGGCGCGCGAACGCCTGCTCGCCGCCTTCGTGGCCGTCGACGGGCATTTCCAGGAGATGTTCGTGCGCCTGTTCGGCGGCGGCCGGGCGCAGCTCAAGCTGACCGAGGCGGAGGACCCGCTGGACGCCGGGCTGGAGATCTACGCGAGCCCTCCGGGCAAGAAGCTCCAGGTGCTGTCGCTGCTGTCGGGAGGCGAGCAGGCGCTGACCGCGCTGTCGCTGCTGTTCGCGGTGTTCCTGAGCAACCCGGCGCCGGTCTGCGTGCTCGACGAGGTCGACGCGCCGCTCGACGAGGCGAATGTCGACCGGTTCTGCACCATGGTCGAGGAGATGGCGCGGCGCGGCGACACGCGGTTCCTGCTGATCACGCATCACCGCCTGACCATGGCGCGCATGGACCGGCTGTTCGGCGTCACCATGGGCGAGCGCGGCATCAGCCAGCTCGTCTCCGTCGACCTGACCGCCGCCGAGGAGCTGCGCGGCGCCGCGTGACCCCTGCCGCCCGGGCGCTATTCGTCCCGGCGCCGGCGCGTGACTTCGCTGCGGCGGTCGACGAAGGCACGGAACAGCGCCGGATCATCGAGGATGCGGCGCGCGCGTTCGGCCTTCTGCGGGTCGGCGTGGTTGGAAAGCTGGCGCAGCGTGTTGGCCGCGATTCGGAACTCGACTGCGAGATTGCGCGTCATCATCGCACCTCTCAACGTTCAAAACAGGGTTTCGAAACGCCGGGCGGACGATGACTGAACCATCGTCCGCCTAGCTGGACGGACTGTCGTCGCTCACGAAAAGCTCCGGTTGGAGTGCCCTCGGACGGAACGCGGGTTCCGCCGTCGGTGCACGGATCATCGAAACATAGGGCGGCCGGGCCGCGAGGGCAAGTCTAGATCGCATTTTACGGATGCGAACGCGAAAACCTCCTCTCCCGCACCCACAGGCCCTCACCTGCCCGCCGCGGGGACCTCAGCCGTACCTGAACAGGATCTCGAACAGCCGCGACTGGAGTTCGTCGGCGCGCAGGGGAAGAAAAAGATAGGGATGGCCGGAAAGCCGCAGCTCGCGCAGGCGCAGCGGCTCCGGCGTGGAGCACAGGATGCCGCCCCGGGCCTGCTCGCCCGACAGGCGCAGCAGGCGTGCGAGCCGCAGCACCCCGTCCGCCGAGCCGCCATGGACGAGCCCGCACAGCACGAGGTCCGGGCGCCACGAACCGCCCGAGATCACCGCCGCCGCCGCCTCCTCGTCGGCGCACCATTCGACCGAACCGGCAAGCGCCTCGATCGGCTCGCGCGGCATCGCCTCGTCGCCGGGCAGCACCAGGACCCTCAGCCCCTCGCCGTTGCGCACGGGGCCGACGAAGCGCGTCGGCGACGGGCACAGCGCCGTCGTCAGGGCGAAGACGCTGCCCCTTCCGACCCGGGTGTCCAGCGACAGCCGGTGGCCCAGCAGCGCCGACATGCCCTCCACCACCGTCAGGCCGAGGCCAAGGCCGCCGGGATGCTGATGCAGGCTCCGGGCGCTGCGGTAGAAGGGCTCGGTCAGGCGGGCGCGCTCCTCGTGGTCGATGCCGCGGCCGGTGTCGTGCACCTCGATGCTCAGCTCCTCCCCCCGCCGCCGGCAGCCGACCAGCACCCGGCCGTGCTCGGTGTAGCGCACGGCGTTGAAGACCAGGTTGCGCAGCATGCGCTCGAACATCTGCTGGTCGGTCCGGATCACGGACGAGCAGGGCACCACGGAGAAGCCGAGCCCCTTCGAGGCCGCGATCGGCGCGAATTCGAGCGCGAGGCGCGTCAGCACCGGGTTCACCGCGACGTCGCCGATGACCGGCGCGAAGGCGGGGTCCGGGACCCCGGAGCCGAGGCGCTCGAAGTCGACCTGGTTGTCGACGCTGACCTTCATCGCATGGACCGCGTTGCCGATCGCCTGCAGCATGCGCAGCTCGGAGGAATCCTCGACCCGCCGGGCAAGCCCCGTCACCAGGAACAGGATCGCGCTCAGCGGCTGGCGCAGGTCGTGGTCGGCCGTCGCCACGGCGCGCCGCTGGGCCTGCATGGAGCGCTCCAGCTCCTTGCGCCGGCGGTGCTGGCCGTCGATGTCGGTGCAGGTCCCGACCCAGGCCCGCTCCCCCTCCGGCTGCGGCGGCGTGCCGCGCACCAGGAACCACCGCGCGCCGCCCTCGACCGGCAGGCGAAGCTCCATGGCGAAGGGCTCGCCGAAGCGCTTTGCGGTCAGCCACGCCTCTTCCAGGAGCCGCGCGTCCTCGGGCAGGACGAGGTCGAGCAGCCGCTCGCCCGTGGGGTCGCGGCCGAAATGATCGCGCATGCGCCGGTTGGCGTAGCGCAGGACGCCGTCCTGGTCCGCCGTCCAGACATGGTCGGACAGCCGGTCGAGCAGCGGCATCTCGTCCCGGCACCACGACGCGTCGTGCCCGGCTTCCTGCCGAAAAGGCCCGGCCGCATCCGCGGCCCGTTCGCTTTCCATCGGTCAGCCCACCCGTTTCGTCGAGCGCGCGGCCTGCTGCGCCCCGTCGTCGAGGAGGTGACGGTTGCGGGCCGCCCAAAGCGCCGCCTGCGTCCGGTTGCGGACCTTCAGCTTGCGGAAGATCGCATGCACCTGGACCTTGACGCCGGCTTCATCCTGGCCGGTCAGCAGCGCGATCCGGTGATTGCTGCACCCGGCCCGCAGATGCTCCAGGACCGCCCGCTCCATCGGCCCCAGCGCCGGCCCTTCGGACGCGCGCGCGCCGCCGGCGGGGACTTCCTGCGGCGCCGTCCGGCCGGCATGCCCGGGAAACACCTTCTCGCCCATCGCCACCAGGGCGATCGCGCGGCCGAGCGCCTCCGGCCCCTCGCGGGTCGCGAGCAGGCCGTCGACCCCGGCCCGCAGGGCGGCCAGCTCGGTCTCGGGATCGTCGTCCGACGTCAGGATCAGGATGCGCATGTTGCGCGCACGGGCACGCCAGCGCCGTATCTGGTCGAAGCCGTTCTCCGCATCGTCGACGCCGATCAGCAGGAGGTCCGCGCCGAGCTGGGCCGCCCGCTCGGACGGCATGTCGCCGAGACGGGCGGCGCTGGCCACCACGTCGACATCCTCCCGGCCGAGGAGGTCCTTCAGGACGGTGCGCACCATGGTGTTGGGTTCGACGTGCAGCAGTCTTATCATTGCGGGTATTCGCTTCCTTTCGCTTGGCCGGGTTTGCGAGCATGCAGGGGACCGGCGCCGGCGGCAAAGGCGCTTCCGGAGAGGATTCGGCACTTGCGGTGCAGTCCGCCCCGACGACCTGCCACGATCGGCGCGGACGCGTAACGACGAAGGCGCCGTTTGCCGGCCGGCGGAGGAACCCCGCGCCGCCGCCGCCGTTGACTCGAATCCCGGTCACCGGACCGGACATCGGAGGAACAGCCTTGCCCACGGGCCGACCGTCGATCCCCCGCCGCCTCGCGGCGCTCCTCGTGCCGCTGGCGCTCGGCGCCTGCGCCAACCCGCGTGCGGAAACGGCGCTCGCCGCGCGCGACCTGCTGGTCGGCATGCCGACCGAGACGCTGCTGTCCTGCGCGGGCGTCCCCGAACGCACCGCCACCGTCGACAACGTCGACTTCTTCACCTACGAGAGCAGCAGCACCGTCGCCTATCCCTATTCCGGCGCCGGCTTCGTCACGGCCCGCCGCTGGTATCCCGGCTGGGGCTACGGGCTGGCCGCCCCGGTCGGCGGGTACGACGTGTACAGCCAGGCCTGCGAGGCGACGTTCACGCTGCGCGACGGCCGGGTCGAGCGGGTCGTCTATTCCGGCCAGTCCTCCCAGTGCTACGCCATCGTCGCCAACTGCCTGGCGCCGGCCTCCTGAGGCAAAAAGGAGACCGGGGCTCGTCAAGGCTTGCGCACACCCCCGAGGTGCGACTTATCATCGCAGGGTGAGCGAGCCGGAGGAGATCCCATGCACGTCGCAGCCGTTCTCAAGCGCAAAGGCAGTCACGTCGTCTCGACCGACCCCGGGCGTACGGTCGGGGATATCGTGGAGATGCTCGCCGACAACCGGATCGGCGCCGTCCTGGTGCTGGACGGCGGGCGCGTCGTCGGCATCGTCTCGGAGCGCGACGTGATCCGCGGCATCGCCGAGCACGGGCCGGCGGTGCTGGGCCACCGGGTCGACACGCTGATGACCCGGGACGTGCTGCATTGCCGGCCGACCGACACCATGGCCGAGCTGATGGCCGTCATGACGGAGCGCCGCGTGCGCCACCTGCCCGTGATCGCCGACGGCGAGGTCGCCGGCATGGTCAGCATCGGCGACGTCGTCAAGCAGCGGCTGGACGAGGCCGAGCTGGAGGTCGAGACGCTGCGCTCCTACGTCGCCGGGAACGGCTGAGGTCCGTGGCCGGGGGCGAGGGGTTCAAATTCCTGGTATGCGTCGACCGGTCGCCGCACAGCCGGCCGGCCGTCCGCTTCGCGAGCCTGCGCGCGCGCAACATCGGCGGCACGGTGGCGCTGCTGCACGTCCTGCCGCCCGCCGAGTTCCAGACCCTGCTGACCGTCGCCGAGACGATCGAGGAGGAGGAGCGGGCCGACGCCGAGCTGTTCCTCCAGACCGTCGCGGCGGAGGTCCACGCCCTTTCGGGCCGGCTGCCCGAACTGCACATCAGGGTCGGGTCGGTCGGCGATTCGATCCTCGGGCTGCTCGCCGACCAGCCCGGGATCGACGCCCTGGTCGTCGGCGCCGCCCCGCCCTCGGAGCGGCGGGGCCGCCTGATATCCTGGCTCGCCGGACAGCTCGCGGGCAGCATCGAGATCCCGCTCCTGATCGTGCCCGGCAACCTCAGCGACGAGCAGCTCGCCCGCCACACGTAGTACTGGCGAGCAACAAGCAAGACGCATTCCCATGTATTCACAAGAATAAGTAACCCGAAGCTGAGATAAAAGCTGTGGTGGGGTTATTTACGTTTACGTAAACTGGAGCCGCTATTCTGGGAGCAACGAGTTCCGGACGGGAGGATAGTCCAGTTGAAGAGCGTTCGATTTGGCGTTGCCGCCGTCGCGGCGACGTTGTCGGCCGGTGCCGCGACGACGGCGGAAGGGGCCGGCTTCTACATCAAGGAACAGAGCGTCACCGGCCTCGGCCGCGCCTTCGCCGGCGAGGCGGCGATCGGCGAGGACGCCAGCACGATCTATTTCAACCCGGCCGCCATGACGGAGCTGTCGCGCGCCCAGGCGGTGGCGGGAGCGCATCTGCTGGTGCCCAGGTCGCAGCTCACCAACACCGGCTCCACCTATCTCTTCAATGGCGCGCCGATCGGGTCGATCGCCGGGACGGAAAGCGGCAACCCCTACGACCCGACGCCGGTCCCCAACGGCTTCGCCGCCGCCCCGTTCCTGGACGGCGATCTGTGGGTCGGCGTCGGTGTCACGGCCCCGTTCGGGCTGGCGAACGCCTACGACCCGAACTGGTTCGGCCGCTATGATTCGATCGAGACCGAGCTGACCACGATCAACGTCCAGCCGGCCGTCGCCTACAGGATCAACGACATGCTGTCGGTGGGCGGCGGCGTCGACATCCAGTACGCCGACGCGAAGCTGACCAACGCGCTGTTCGCCGGCCCCGGCAACCCGGACGTCATCACCGACCTGCAGGGCGACGACTGGACGGTCGGCTTCGACGTCGGCGTGCTGTTCAAGCCGCTGCCGACGACGCGGATCGGCGTCCATTACCGCTCGGCCGTCACGCACGACCTGGAGGGCCAGTTCGTCGCGACCCAGGCCGGCACGGTCCTGGTCCGCACGCCCGGATCGGCCCAGCTCAAGCTGCCCGACATCGTGGAGGTCGGGGTGGCGCACGAGGCGACCCCGGCGCTGACCCTGCTCGGCGAGGTGACCTGGACCGGCTGGGACTCCTTCGACGAGATCCGGGTCCAGCGTCCCGGCTTTCCCGATTCGGCGATCCTCCAGGGCTACGAGAACAGCTTCGCGGTGGCGCTCGGCGCGCAGTACGAGCTCGACGGGAACTGGACCCTGCGGGCGGGGATCCAGTACGACGAGACCCCGACCGAGGGCGGCTTCCGGTCGTCCCGCACGCCCGACGGCGACCGGACCTGGCTGACCGCCGGCTTCAGCTACCAGGTCGGCCGGAACTTCGTCCTGGACGCCGCCTACGCCCACATCTTCATCTCCGAGGAGACGGTCGACCTGACCCGCACGGGGGCCGTCCCCGCGCTGTCGACCCGGATCCGCGCCGAGACGGAGGGGAGCGTCGACATCGTCTCGGTCGGGCTGCGCTACCTCTTCTGAGCAGCCATGTCCCGCCTGGGGATTGCAGGAGGGATGAACGGGTCCATATCAGCCCGATGCATTCGAATGCAATCCTCACAGCGGAAAGCAGGACATGACCGTCGAACTCCACGCCTGGCCGACCCCGAACGGCTACAAGATCTCGATCATGCTCGAGGAGCTGGGCCTGCCCTACCGGGTCGTCGCCGTCGACATCGGCGCCGGCGACCAGTTCAAGCCCGAATTCCTGAAGCTGAGCCCGAACAACCGGATGCCGGCGCTCGTCGATCCCGACGGCCCCGACGGCAAGCCGGTCACGCTGTTCGAATCGGGCGCGATCATGATCTATCTGGCCGAGAAGACCGGCCGGCTGCTCCCCGCCGACGCCCATGGCCGCTACGCCGCGATCCAGTGGCTGATGTGGCAGATGGGCGGGCTCGGCCCGATGCTCGGCCAGAATCATCACTTCCGCATCTACGCTCCCGAGAAGATCGGCTACGCCATCGACCGCTACACCAACGAGGCCAAGCGGCTCTACGGCGTGCTCGACCGCCGGCTGGCGGAGGCCGAGTACCTGGCCGGCGAGTACTCGATCGCCGACATCGCGAGCTTCCCCTGGACCCGCAGCCACGAACGCCAGGGCATCGACCTCGCCGACTACCCGAACGTGCGGCGCTGGTTCGACGCCATCAACGCCCGCCCGGCCGTCCAGAAGGGGCTGGAGCTGCTGAAGGACTACGTCCGCCCGGGCCCGATCGACGACAAGGCCCGCGAGATGATGTTCGGACAGACCCAGTACCAGCGCCGGTAGACGGATACGCCCCTCCCGCCCATGCGGGAGGGGCCCCGGCCTCAGTCCGCCGAGGCTTCCATCCGGGCGGCGCTGATCACCGCCTGGGTGCGGTTCCTGACGTTCAGCGCCTTGAAGATCGCCGTGACGTGGATCTTCACCGTGCCCTCGGACAGGCCGAGATCCTTGGCGATCTGCTTGTTCGAC
>NZ_DASYHS010000299.1:0-26884 GCF_035998295.1 Arenibaculum sp.
GAGAGATGAAGTGCGCCGGGCGGGGTGTACCGGCGGTGCGGCGCGCGTCCGCTCGCGCCGTCCCGCTCCCGCCGTCCGCCGCCCCACCGGAAGGATGCGTCGAGCGTGAGCCAGAAGATCCCCGCCACCGTCGTCACCGGCTTCCTGGGCGCGGGCAAGACCAGCCTGATCCGCCACCTGCTGGCCAATGCCGGCGGCCGGCGGCTCGCCCTCGTCATCAACGAGTTCGGCGACCTCGGCGTCGACCGGGAGCTGCTGGCCGGCTGCGGCGACGAGACCTGCCGCGAGGAGGACATCGTCGAGCTGACCAACGGCTGCATCTGCTGCACCGTCGCCGACGACTTCCTGCCGACCATCCAGGCCCTGCTCGCCCGGCCCGAGCCGCCCGACCACATCGTGATCGAGACCTCGGGCCTGGCCCTGCCCAAGCCCCTGGTCAAGGCGTTCGGCTGGCCCGAGATCCGCACCCGCGTCACCGTCGACGGCGTCGTCGCCGTGATCGACGCCGAGGCGGTCGCCGCCGGCCGCTTCGCCAGCGACCCCGAAAGCGTCCGGGCCCAGCGCGAGCAGGACCCCGGCCTCGACCACGAGAGCCCGCTGGAGGAGCTGTTCGAGGAACAGATCCAGTGCGCCGACATGGTCGTCCTCAACAAGGCCGACCGCGTCGACGCCGCCACCCTCGACCGCGTCGCCGGCACGGTGGCCGCCCATCTGCGTCCCGCAGTCAAGACCGTCGTCTCCTCCCAGGGCGCGGTCGACCCGCGCGTGTTGCTGGGCCTCGGCGCCGCGGCCGAGGACGATTTGGACTCGCGCCCCTCCCACCACGACGGCGACGACGACCACGACCATGACGAGTTCGACAGCTTCGTCGTCCCGCTCGGCCCCGTGACCGACCCGGCCGAGGTCGAGCGCCGCATCCTCGCCGCCGTCGCCGCCCACGACATCCTGCGCGTCAAGGGCTTCCTCAACGTCGAGGGCAAGCCGATGCGCCACGTCGTCCAGGGCGTGGGCGACCGCATCCAGCGCTACTACGACCGGCCCTGGAAGCCCGGCGAGACGCCGCGCAGCCAGCTCGTCGTGATCGGCCTGCACGGGCTCGACCGCGCCGCGGTCGAAGCGGTCCTGGCGGGCTGAGCCGGCGCGATGCATCTCCTCGCGGCGCAGCCCGGCACCGTCGACGACGGCAGCGAGGCGGTCGACCTCGCCCAGACCCCGGGCGAGATCGTCGTCGTCTCCGCCGCCGACACCGAGCTTGCCTGCCTCGCCGCGGCGCATGACCGCCTCGGCCCGGGGGGGCCGAGCCTGCGCCTCGCCAGCCTGCTCCAGCTCGGCCATAACCTGTCGGTCGACCTCTATGTCGAGCGGGTGGTCTCGCGGGCCAGGCTGGTCGTGCTGCGCCTGCTCGGCGGTGCGCGCTACTGGCCCTACGGGCTGGAGCAGGTGGCCCAGGCCTGCCGGCGCGACGGCGTGGCCCTGGCCGTCCTGCCGGGCGACGACCAGCCCGACCCCGAGCTGGCGCGCCACGGCACCCTGCCGGCCGAAGCCTGCCACCGGCTGTGGCAGTACCTCGTCCAGGGCGGGATCGAGAACGCCTGCCAGTTCCTGCGCTATGCCGGAACGCTCGCCGGCCATCCCGGCGAGTGGCGCGAACCGGCGCCGCTGCTGAAGGCCGGCCTCTACTGGCCGGGGGAGGATCGGCCCGACCTCGACGCGCTGCGCCGCCACTGGCGCCCGGGCGCCCCGGTCGCGGCCCTCGTCTTCTACCGCGCACTCGTCCAGGCCGCGAACCTCGACGTCGTCGACGCCCTGGTCGAGGCCCTGCGCGCCGAGGGGCTGAACCCGCTCCCGGTCGCCCTCACCAGCCTCAAGGACCCGCTCGCCGCCGGCATCCTGGGCGAGCTGATGGACGCCGCCCCGCCCGACGTGGTGCTGAACGCGACCGCCTTCGCGGTGGCCCAGCCCGGCGGTACCCAGCCCGGCGCCCAGCCCGGCGGTACCCGGCCCGGCGCCCGCTCGCCCCTGGACGCGGCCGACTGCCCGGTCCTCCAGGTCGTGTTCTCCGGCGGCTCGGAGGCGGCGTGGCGCGCCGGCACCACCGGCCTGTCGGCGCGCGACATCGCGATGAACGTGGCCCTGCCGGAGCTGGACGGCCGCATCCTCGCCCGCGCCGTCAGCTTCAAGGCCGAGCAGCGCCGCCACGAGCCGACCCAGAGCTGGGTGATGGCCTACCGCCCGGTCCCCGACCGCGTCGCGTTCACCGCCCGGCTCGCCGCCGCCTGGGCCCGGCTGCGCCGCACGCCGCCGGCCGCGCGCCGCGTCGCGATCGTGCTCGCCAACTACCCCAACAAGGACGGCCGGCTCGCGAACGGCGTCGGCCTCGACACGCCTGCCGGCGTGGTCGAGGCGCTGCGCGCGATGGCCGCCGCCGGATACCCGCTCCCCGACCCGGTCCCGGACGCGCCGGCCCTGATCGCGGCACTCTCGGCCGGGGTCACCAACGACCTCGCCCGCCTGGACGAGCGCGGCGTCCGCGAGACGCTGGACCTCGCCGCGTATCGCCGCTTCCTCGCGGCGCTGCCGGCATCCGTGCGCGAAGCCGTGACCGCGCGCTGGGGCGAGCCGGAGGCCGATCCCTTCGTGCGGGACGGCCGCTTCCTGCTGCCGGCCCTGGTGCTGGGCGGCGTCGCGGTCGCGATCCAGCCCGCGCGCGGCTACAACCTCGATCCCGTGCGCAGCTACCACGACCCGGCGCTGGTCCCGCCCCATGCCTATCTCGCCTTCTACGCTTGGCTGCGCGCGGCCGGCGGCGAGGGCTTCGGCGCCGACGCCCTCATCCATTTCGGCAAGCACGGCAACCTCGAATGGCTGCCGGGCAAGTCGCTGGCCCTGTCGCAGGACTGCTTCCCCGAGGCGGCGCTGGGCCCGCTGCCCCATCTCTATCCCTTCATCGTCAACGATCCCGGCGAGGGCACCCAGGCCAAGCGCCGCGCCGCCGCGGTCGTGATCGACCACCTGACCCCGCCGCTGACCCGCGCCGAGAGCTACGGGCCGCTGCGCGAGCTGGAGATGCTGGTCGACGAGTATTTCGAGGCGGCCTCCGTCGATCCCCGCCGCCTGCCGGTCCTGCGCGAGCGCATCCTGGAGCTCAGCGCCTCGTCCGGCCTCGACGTGGATTGCGGCATCGCCGGCGACGACGACCCGCAAGCCGCGCTGGCCAAGCTCGACAACCACCTGTGCGAACTGAAGGAGCTGCAGATCCGCGACGGCCTCCACGTCTTCGGCGTCTCGCCGGAGGGCGGGCTGCTCGACGGGCTGCTGGTCGCGCTGACCCGCGTGCCGCGCGGGCGGGGGGAGGGGGCCGACGCCTCCATCGTGCGCGCGCTCGCCGCCGATCTCGCGCTCGGCCCCGGCTTCGACCCGCTCGACGCGGCCATGGCCGCGCCCTGGACCGGCCCGCGCCCGGCGGCGCTCGCCGATGTGGGCGCCGATCCCTGGCGCACCGCCGGCGACACGGTCGAGCGGCTGGAGCTGCTGGCCCTGCGCCTCGTCTCCGGCGAGGCCGCTCCCGATCCGGCCTGGAGCCGCACGGCGGCCGTGCTCGACCACGTCGCCGCGGTCCTGCGCCCGGCCGTGACCGCCTGCGGCGGCGCCGAGATCGAGGGGCTGTTGCGCGGGCTCGACGGCCGCCTCGTGGCGCCGGGACCGTCGGGCGCTCCGACCCGCGGCCGGCCGGAGGTGCTGCCGACGGGCCGCAACTTCTACTCCGTCGACACCCGCGCCGTGCCGACGCCGGCCGCCTGGCATCTCGGCTGGAAGTCGGCCAGCCTCGTGGTCGAGCGCTACGTCCAGGAGCATGGCGACTGGCCGCGCGCGCTGGCGCTCTCGGCCTGGGGGACGGCGAACATGCGCACCGGCGGCGACGACGTCGCCCAGGCGCTGGCCCTGATGGGGGTGCGCCCGACCTGGGACGCGGCCAGCGGCCGGGTGACGGGGTTCGAGGTGTTGCCGGCCTCCGTGCTCGACCGGCCGCGGGTCGACGTGACCCTGCGCGTCTCCGGCTTCTTCCGCGACGCCTTCCCGGCCCAGATCGACCTCGTCGACTCGGCCGCCCGCGCCGTCGCCGCCCTGGACGAGCCGGAGGAGATGAACCCGCTCGCCGCCCGCGTGCGCCGCGACCGCGACCGCCTCGTCGCCGCCGGCGCCCCGCCCGACGAAGCGGCGCGACGCGCCGGCTTCCGCGTCTTCGGCTCGCGCCCCGGCGCCTACGGGGCCGGCCTGCAGGCGCTGATCGACGAGCGCGGCTGGTCCGACGAGCGCGACCTCGCCGACGCCTATCTCGCCTGGGGCGGCTACGCCTATGGCGGCGGCACCGTGGGCGCCGCCGAGCGGTCCCTGTTCGAGGAGCGCCTCGCCTCGGTCGAGCTGGTGCTCCACAACCAGGACAACCGCGAGCACGATCTGCTCGACAGCGACGACTACTACCAGTTCGAGGGCGGCCTCGCGGTCGCGGTGCGCACGCTTTCGGGCAGGAACCCCGCCGTCTTCCACAACGACCATTCCCGCCCCGAGAGCCCGCGCGTGCGCACGCTCGAGGAGGAGGTGGCCCGCGTGGTCCGCGGCCGGGTCGTCAACCCGAAATGGATCGCGGGCGTGATGCGCCACGGCTACAAGGGCGCGTTCGAGATGGCGGCGACGGTGGACTACCTGTTCGCCTTCGCGGCCACCGCGCGCTGCGTGCGCGACCACCATTTCGATGCCGTGTTCGACGCCTATCTCGGCGACGACGCGGTGCGCGGCTTCCTCGCGGAAGCCAACCCGGCCGCGCTCCGGGAGATGGCCGAACGCCTGCTGGAAGCGCAGGAGCGCAACCTGTGGCGTCCGCGCTCGAACGCCGCGCATGTCGCGCTCAAGGAGATGGCCGGAAGGCCGGGGGAGGGGGAATGAAGACCGAGGGCATGACCGAGGCGGAGATCAACGCCCGCCACGCCGAGAAGATGGCCAAGAAGAAGGCCGCGCGCGACCGCCTGATCGCGACCAAGACGGTCGAGAAGGGGCTGGTGATCGTCCATACCGGCAAGGGCAAGGGCAAGTCGACCGCGGCCTTCGGCATGGTGACGCGGGCGATCGGCCACGGCTTCAGGATCGGCGTCGTCCAGTTCGTGAAGGGCCGCTGGGAGACCGGCGAGCGCGTCGTGCTGGAGCGCTTCTCCGACCAGGTCGAGATCCGGACCATGGGCGAGGGCTTCACCTGGGAGACGCAGGACCGCGCGCGCGACATCGCCGCCGCGCGCGCCGCCTGGGACGAGGCGAAGCGCATGATCGCCGACCCCGCCTACCGCATGGTGCTGCTGGACGAGCTGAACATCGTGCTGCGCTACGACTACCTGCCGGTCGAGGAGGTGGTCGACGCGCTGCGCGACAAGCCCGCGCAGACCCATGTGATCGTGACCGGCCGCGGCGCCCGGGACGAGCTGCTGGAGGTCGCCGACCTCGTGACCGAGATGACGATGATCAAGCATCCCTTCCGCTCCGGCGTGAAGGCCCAGGCCGGAATCGAGTTCTAGGGTGTTTGCGTCGTCCGACCCCGGGAAAGGCGAGGAACTCCCCCCCTGCGGGCGCAGACATGAACTCCTCTCCCGTTGCACGGGAGAGGGGGATATTCGCATTGCTCCTGTTCGGCCCGCACCCGCCGCCTCGCCGCCGGCGGGGGCCTAGCGCCATGGCCGGGCGCGCGCTGATGTTCATGGGCACCGGCTCCGACGTCGGCAAGTCGCTCGTCGTCGCCGGCCTGTGCCGCCTGTTCGCCCGCGGCGGCCTGACGGTGCGCCCGTTCAAGCCGCAGAACATGTCCAACAATGCCGCCGTGACCGCGGACGGCGGCGAGATCGGGCGTGCCCAGGCGCTCCAGGCGCGCGCCTGCGGCGTCGCCCCCACCGTGGACATGAACCCGGTCCTGCTCAAGCCGCAGACCGAGATCGGCGCCCAGGTCGTGCTGCGCGGGCGCGTGGTCGGCGCGATGCCGGCGCGCGAGTACCAGCGCCGCCGGCGCGAGCTGCTGCCGGCGGTGCTGGAAAGCTTCGGCCGCCTGCGCGCCGAAGCCGACCTCGTCCTGGTCGAAGGGGCGGGCAGTGCGGCGGAAGTGAACCTGCGCGCGGGCGACATCGCCAACATGGGCTTCGCCGAGGCGGCGGACCTGCCGGTGGTCCTGATCGGCGACATCGACCGCGGCGGCGTCATCGCGAGCCTGGTCGGGACCCATGTCCTGCTGCCGGAGCCCGAGCGCAGCCGCCTCAAGGGCTTCCTCGTCAACAAGTTCCGCGGCGACCCCGGCCTGTTCGAGGACGGCATGCGCATCGTCGAGGGGCGCACGGGCATGGCCCCGCTCGGCATCCTGCCGTGGTTCGCGGATGCCGGCCGGCTGCCGGCGGAGGACGCGCTGGCGCTGTCCGGCCTCGGCACCGCGGCCGGGGGGCGGATCAAGGTCGCGGTGCCGATGCTGGCGCGCATCTCGAACTTCGACGATCTCGACCCGTTGCGCCTGGAGCCGGACGTGACGGTGGAGATGGTGCCGCCCGGCCGCGCCTTGCCGGGCGATGCCGACCTCGTGCTGCTGCCGGGCTCCAAGGCGACGATCGCCGACCTCGCCTTCCTGCGCGCCCAGGGCTGGGACCTCGACCTGCGCGCCCATCTGCGCCGGGGCGGCCGGGTGCTCGGCATCTGCGGCGGCCTCCAGATGCTGGGCCGCCGGCTCGCCGATCCCGACGGCACCGAGGGCCCGCCCGGCGAGGTCGAGGGGCTGGGCCTGCTCGACCTCGACACGGTGCTGGCCGGCGCCAAGACCCTGGCCGAGGTCCAGGGCCGCCACCTCGCCTCCGGCGAGCCGGTGCGCGGCTACGAGATGCATATCGGCCGGACGGCGGGCGCGGCCCTGCGACACCCGTTCCTGGAGGTCGCCGGGCGTCCGGAAGGGGCGGTCTCTCCCGACGGCCGCGTCTGCGGCAGCTACGTCCACGGCCTGTTCGCCGCCGACGGCTTCCGCCATGCCTTCCTGTCGGCGATCCGCGAGCGCGCGGCGAGCGGCCTGACCTACGACGTGGAGGTCGACGCGACCCTGGACCGCCTCGCCGACCACATCGAGCGCCACCTCGATGCCGGGCGCCTCCTCTCCTTGGCCCAGGAGGGGGCACAGGAAGGGCCTCACCAGCGAGCTTGACGTCCTGATGTAAGACAACTATCCTACGTTGATCGACCCTCAGGACGTGGAGCCCAGGTAATGGCGTTCGCCCCGATTCCCTTCGAACCCCGCCAGCCCAAAGTGGCGCCCGAGCCGGCTCCGATCGTCGGGGAGGGCACCTTGCCGCCGCGCCGCGAGGCGTTCTGCCGCCACGTCGCGTCCGGCCTGCCTCCGACCGCCGCCGCCCGTCTCGCGGGCTTCCCGTGGGAGAGGGCGAAGGCCTGCGCCGGAGAGCTGCTGGCCGAACCGGAGGTGACGGTCCGCCTGGCCGAGATCGCGTCCGCCTGCCGCAACCAGAACCGGGTGTTGCGCACGATGCTGATGTCGCGCCTCCTCCGCGTCCTCGACTCGGCGCTGGCGGCCGGCGACCGCACCGACGCGTTGCGCGCGATCCGCATCGCCCAGGGTTTCGAGGACGAGCCCGACCCGATCGGGACCCTGATGGAGGAGTGGGACGGCGCCAACCGCCGCGACCCGGGTTTCGACCCGGCCGACCTGTCGGAGGACGGCGCGCCGCCGGCGATGCCGCCGCTGCCGCTGGCCCATGCGCCGCTGCGGGGACCGCTGGACGCGCCCGAGAACTTGGAGGGGATCAGTGACCTGCTGCGGGACGCCGAGACCTGGCTGCCGTCGATCACGCGCTGCCGCAAGGCGGCCGACGCGGTGTTCCGGCTGATGGAGGACCACAACGGCCACCTGCCCGACGACTACGACGTCCGCAACTATCCCTGGGGCCTCGGCGACTACTACCGCGACGAGTTGATCGAGAGCCGC
The DNA here is from genome assembly GCF_035998295.1 of Arenibaculum sp. Taxonomy (NCBI): domain Bacteria; kingdom Pseudomonadati; phylum Pseudomonadota; class Alphaproteobacteria; order Rhodospirillales; family Azospirillaceae; genus Arenibaculum; species Arenibaculum sp. Next base: position 8,009 of record NZ_DASYHS010000299.1, read on the forward strand.
CGCGCCCGCGGCCTCGACCCCATCGACGGCCGCCCGCTGCGCACGCCCAAGACCTGATGGCGCCCCGCCGCTGCGAGTCGCCCCGCCGCTACGAGTCGTCGCGCCGCCGCTGGAACTCGTCGAACGGGACGACCTCGCCCTTGCCCCTGGCCTTGGTCTTGGTCTTGGCCTTGCCCTTGGCCTTGCCCTTGCCCTTGGCTGCGGCCTCGGGCGCCTTCTGTCTGCGGTGGCTCGGTATCACCATGGCCGGGCGCGTGGAGGTTTCGCGGTAGTAGTCGAGCACCAGCCTCCGCAGCCGCAAGGGGACCGACTTCGGGTACTCCGGATAGGGGAGGGTCTCCACCATGGTGATCAGGTCCGGCAGCCCGATCCCCTCGTCCTGGAGCATCTGATCAATGCTGCACCAGAAGGCCATTTCCAACTTGACGCGCCGCCGCCGCCCGTCGGGCATGTGCACCGTCCGGCTGAGGTTGCGATCGGGGGAAAAGCGGCTTCCGGAATATGAACCGCCGTTGCCTTGCGTCGTCATGTTCACCGTGCGGAGAGGCTGCGCACATGCCCGCCATCACGGGTGGACAGTGCCTCGAGTTACGGATAGCCCGCGGATTTGCCGTTCCAAGCCGGCGCCGATGTGCAAAAAGCCGTGCTGTTCGGCAACCATGCTGCGAAAATGCCGGGTCGTCAACGGCATTGTGCTCTTACTGCGGGCTTGACCTTGTCCGGAAAGCGCATGAATGATCCGTTATGTCAGATTCCCCGCTCGAGTTCCGAGACACGAAATGTCCGTGACCGCGTCGTCGGATGCACCGGACGCGGATGGGTTCACGGGCCGCCTGAACGCGGTCGTGCGCCTGTTCGCGAGTCGTTCCGAGGCTGCCGCCGCGGCCGGCGTGTCGACGGACCAGCTCCGGCGCTATCTGCTCGGGCAATCGGCCGCGAGTTTCCGTTCGATGGTGTCCCTGGCCGCCGCCCGCGGCGTCAGTCTCGACTGGCTCGCGACCGGGTGCCGGCCGATGTATGTGGAAGGGGCGGAAGGCGGCTCTCCCGACCGCGACGTCATCACGCCCGACCTGATCCGCGCGGTCGTTCTCTACTGGCTGTCGGCGAACGAGGTGCTCGATCAGCCCCGGCCGGCCGAGGATCTGGCGCGCCTGATCGCGGACCAGTGCGAGCTGATGCGGGGCGAGGAGCGGGCCGCCTGGTTCTTCGCCGACAGGCTGCTCACCAATATCGGGACCATGACGCATGACCGCCGGGCCGACGTCCGGCACGACGGCGGCACCTGAGCGTCGGCCGGCGGACCCGACCGTGAAGACCGAGGCCGAAATCGTTCCGCTCGCGCGACGTGGCTTCGTCGGCCCCGCGCTCGCGGCCCGGTATCCCGTCGAGCGGGTCGTCGATCCCAGTCTCCTCAGCGCGCTCGCGCTGTGGCGCGACGTGGCCCCCTCCGGCGTCCTGGTCCGGGCCGAGCGGTCGCTCGAACGCGTGCTGACGGATCCCCGCCTGAACAGCGCGCGCGCGACCGTCATCCAGATGATCGGGCCGGACCCGCTCGACTGGCCCATCGTCTATCACGGCTGGGGTTTCGCGGACTGGCGTGCCGGCAAACGCCCTCCGGCATACCGGGTCGGCGGGCTGCCGTGGCCGGCACTCGCCCGTGCGACGGCGGACAGCTATGCCGACGTCCTGGCTGCGAAGGCGCCCGTCGTCCACCGGCTGTCCATGTTCGGTCCGGACATGGCGGTGATCTACGACCGGGTCGCCTTTCCCTCCAGCCGGGTGCCCGGCGGCGAGGTGGACACGCTGCTGACCGTCTCCGCGTCGGGCAGGACGTGACCGCCATGAGGGTGGACGACGGCTTCGCCGGCCGCATGAGCCGCATGCTGGACCTCTATCCCTCCCGTGCGGCCGCGGCCGAGGTGGCGGGGATCTCCACCGATCGCCTGCGCGACTACGAGCGCAATGGCGCCGACCCGAGATTCGAGGTGCTCGCGCGTCTGGCCACGCCCCACGACGTCTCCCTCGAATGGCTGGCCGAGGGCGCCGGCCCGATGATCCGGTCGGAACGCGGCGCCGGCCGTCCGCGGATCACCGCCGAGCTGGTCCGGGTCGTGACCCTCTACTGGCTGCTGGCCGACGCCCTGACCGCGTCGCGCTCGAACGAGGAGCTCGCGCAGACCATCGCGGACCAGTGCAGGTCGATGTCCGGCGCGGGCGCCGCACCTCCGCCCGCGCGCCGCAGGCCCGCCGCGGCGCCGGCTTCCGACGCCCCGCCGGCGCCGGCCGGACGGCCGCGTCATCCCACGCTCGCGTCGCGCTATCCGGTCGGGGACATCGGCGACCCCCAGCTGCTCCAGGTCCTGGATTTCTGGAGGGAGCACGCGCCGGAAGGCGTCCTCCACAGGTCCCGGCGCGACATCCGGCTGCTGCTCGACGACGACCGCATACCGACCGGCCGCCTTTGCATCATACAGGTGACCGCCGGCGATCCGCTGGACTGGCCCATCCTCTTCCACGGCCAATTCAAGACTTGGAAGGACCAGCCGGAGCGCACGCTGGCGGGGCAGGTGCGCGACCATCCCTATCCGGCGGTCGCCCGGGCGACCGCCGCCACCTACCTGGACCTGATCGACGAGGCGGCGCCGATGGTCCACAGGATCACCCTGGTCGAGGACGACCACGTCGTCGCCTACGACCGCCTGGCCCTGCCGTGCAGCCACCGCCCCGGAGACCCGATCGACATGATCATCACCGTGAGCGTCGACCTGGTCCGGCGCTGATCCCGGGCGTTCAGAGCGCCGCCAGCGTCACCACCGCCGTGCCCTGCAGCAGGCAGGCCGTCACCAGCACCGCCAGCGCCCGGCGGATGTCGGCGGCGCCGGCGTCGCGCCGGCCGGCGGCGTTCATCCAGCGGTCCTCGACCGTCCGCCCGGCATAGCGGCGCGGCCCCGCCAGCGCCAGGCCGAGTGCCGCCGCCATCGCCGCCTCCGGCCAGCCGGCATTGGGCGAGCGGTGGTGGCGCGCGTCGCGGCGCATCGCGTCCAGCGCCGCGCCGGGCCGCGCCCCTCCCGCGAGCGGGGAGGCCAGCGCCACCAGCAGCCCCGAAAGGCGCGCCGGCACCAGGTTCACCACATCGTCGAGCCGCGCCGCCGCCCAGCCGAACGCCTCGTGCCGCGGCGTGCGGTGGCCGATCATGCTGTCGGCGGTGTTGATCGCCTTGTAGGTCACCAGCCCCGGCAGGCCCAGCAGCGCGAACCAGAACACCGGCGCCACGACCCCGTCGGAGAAGTTCTCCGCGCACGACTCGATCGCGGCGCGCGCCACGCCCGCCTCGTCCAGGCTCTCGGGGTCGCGGCCGACGATCATCGACACCGCGCGCCGCCCGGCCGCCAGCCCGCCCCGCTCCAGGGCGTCCGCCACCGCGGCGACGTGCTCGTACAGGCTGCGCTGCGCGACCAGCGTGCTGGCCAGCGCCGCCTCGACGACCCAGCCCGCCGGCAGCGCCGACAGCAGGGCCGACAGCACCGCGGCCGGCAGCGCCGTCGCCAGCACCAGCAGCGCGACCGAGGCGACGCCGGCCGCGCGCCGTGCCGGCGCCGCCATGCCCTCGCGGTTCAGCCCGCGGTCCAGCGCGCCGACCAGGCGGCCCAGCAGCACGGCCGGATGCGGCACCCGCGCGTACAGGAGCGCCGGCTCCCCGAAGGTCGCGTCCAGCAGCAGCGCCAGCAGCAGGATCAGCGCGTGCTCTTCCATCACGACCGGTCGATCAGGTGGAGGAAGGAGCCGCACACCGATCCCGCCCGCGCCCCCGCCGGGCCGAGGTCGGCGCCCCGCGCGTCCGCGGCGGCGAACAGCGGCGCCGCGGCCGGCTCGCCCGCGACGCTGGCGTAGTGGAACTCGTGGCCCCGCAGCACCGCACCCCTGGCGGCGAAGGGCAGGTCGGCGAGCGCGGTCGCCCGGCGGTATCCCAGATGCAGGCGCCGGCGCGCGAAGGAGGTCTCGACCGGCAGCAGCCCGGCCATGGCGTGGCGGGCCCCGTCCGCGTCCTCGATCCCGCGGCCCAGCACCATGTAGCCGCCGCACTCCCCGTAGACGAAGGCCCCGCGCGCCGCCGCCCGGCGCAGCCCGCCGAGGAACCCCGCCGCCGCCGCGATCCGCCCGGCGTGCAGCTCCGGATATCCTCCCGGCAGCACCACCGCGTCCGCGTCCGGGTCCGGCGCCTCGTCGGCCAGCGGCGAGAACGCCAGGATCTCCGCCCCGGCACTTCGCCAGCCGTCCAGCAGGTGCGGATAGGCGAAGGCGAACGCCTCGTCGCGGGCGAGCGCGATCCGCCCGCCCGGCGGCGCCAGCGCCGGTTCCGCCGCATCGCCGGGCTTGAAGCCGCCGGGCCGCGCCAGCGCGAGCAGGGCCGCCATGTCCACATGCGCGCCGACCAGCGCCGCCGCGCGGTCGAGGAACCCGTCCAGGTCCGCATGCTCCATCGCCTGCACCAGGCCGAGATGGCGTTCCGGCAACGCCAGGTCGGCGGCGCGGGGCAGGGCGCCCAGCACCGGCAGGCCGAGCGGGGCGAGTGCGGCGCGCAGCATCTCCTCGTGCCGCGCGCCGCCGACCCGGTTCAGCACCACGCCCGCGACCTCGACGTCCGGCCGGAAGCCGCGGAAGCCGTGGACCAGTGCCGCCGCCGACTGCGCCTGGGCGCGCACGTCCAGCACCAGCACGACCGGCCAGCCCATCGCGGCGGCGAGGTCGGCGGTCGAGCCGGTGCCGTCCGCGGCCCCGTCGAACAGCCCCATCACCCCCTCGACGACCAGCAGCTCCGCGCCGCCCGCGGCGGCCCGGGCGATCCGGGCCAGCGTGCCCGGCCGCATCGCCCACGGGTCGAGGTTGGGGCAGGGCCGCCCGCTCGCCGCCTCGTGGAAGCGCGGGTCGATGTAGTCCGGCCCGACCTTGCACGACGCGACGGCCGCGCCGTCGGCGCGCAGCCGGCGCAGCAGGCCGAGCGTGAAGACCGTCTTGCCCGAGCCCGACGCCGGCGCCGCGACGACGATGCCCGGCGCGCTCACGGTCCAGCACCCGCCAGCGCGCGCCGCAGCTCGACCACCCGGCCGACCACGACCATGGCCGGCGGCTCGATGCCCGACGCCTCGATGTCGGCGGCCGCGCGGCCGAGCGTCGTCTCCAGCACCCGCTGGCTCGGCAGGGTCGCATCCGCGATCACCGCGACCGGCTCGTCGGCCGACCGTCCGGCGGCGGTCAGCCGGTCCGCGATCAGGGCGATGTGCTTCAGCGCCATGTACATCACGATCACCGGCGAGCCGCGGCCGAGCGCCTCCCAGTCCACCGTCTCGGGCACGAGGCCGGTGGCGCTGTGGCCGGTCAGGAAGGTGACGGCGTGGTTGACGTCGCGATGCGTGACCGGGATGCCCGCGGCGGCGAGGCCGCCGATGCCGGCGGTGATGCCGGGGATGATGCGGAACGGCACGCGGTGCTCGACCAGGGTCAGCGCCTCCTCGCCGCCGCGGCCGAACACGAACGGGTCGCCGCCCTTCAGGCGCAGCACCCGCAGGCCGTCGCGCGCCAGTTCGACCAGCCGGCGCGAGATGTCGGGCTGGCGGGGCGACGGCTTGCCGCCGCGCTTGCCGGCGTATTCCCGCACGCAGTCCGTCCGCGCGAGGTCCAGGATCGCGGGGCCGACCAGCGCGTCGTAGACCAGCACGTCGGCCTGGCGCAGCGCGTTCAGCGCGTGCAGCGTCAGCAGCCCCGGGTCGCCCGGGCCGGCCCCCGCGAGCCAGACCCAGCCCGGCTCGAACACCGGCAGGTCCAGGGTGGATGGAAGTTCCGTGCTCATGCCGCGCTCCGCTGGGCAAACCGCCGTTGGGGGCCTATAAACCGGACATGGTCGAGAAGCCGCAAGGGCCGCTGAGGCGGGGATGGACGACGGGCGCCTGCGCGACCGCCGCGACCAAGGCCGCCTACACCGCGCTGCTGACCGGCGCCTTTCCCGACCCGGTCGAGATCCTGCTGCCGCGCGGCGAGCGCCCGGCCTTCGCGCTCGCCCGCCACGCGCTCGACCCGTCGGCCGCGACCGCGGGCGTCGTCAAGGACGCCGGCGACGATCCCGACGTGACCCATGGCGCGCTCGTGCTCTCGACCGTGCGCCCCGGCCCTGCGGGCGGCGGCGTCGTGTTCCGCGCCGGGCCCGGCGTCGGCACGGTGACCAGGGCCGGCCTGCCGGTCCCGCCGGGCGAGCCCGCGATCAACCCGGTCCCGCGCGAGATGATGCGCGCCGCGGTGGCCGAGGTCGCGGCGTCCTGCGGCGGCAGCGGCGACGTCGTGGTCGAGATCTCGATCGCCGACGGCGAGCGCCTCGCGCTCGAGACCTGGAACCCGCGCCTCGGCATCGTCGGCGGGCTGTCGGTGCTGGGCACGACCGGGGTCGTGGTGCCCTTCTCCTGCTCGGCCTGGATCCATTCCATCCACCGTGGGATCGACGTCGCGCGCGCGAACGGCATCGGCCACGTCGCCGGCTCGACCGGCTCGACCTCCGAGCAGGCGGTCCGGCGCCTGTTCGGCCTGCCCGACCTGGCCTTGCTCGACATGGGCGACTTCGCCGGCGGGCTGCTGAAATACCTGCGACGCCATCCGCTGCCGCGCCTGACCATAGCAGGGGGCTTCGGCAAGATCACGAAGCTCGGCCAGGGCTTCCTCGACCTCCATTCCGGCCGCAGCCAGGTCGACTTCGCCTGGCTGGCCGAGCGTCTGGCCGAGCTGGGCGCCGATGGCGGCCTCGTGGCCCGCGCGCACGGCGCCAACACCGCGAAGGAGGTGCTGGACCTCGCGGCCGCCGCCGGCCTGCCGCTCGCCGACCTCGTCGCCGCGCATGCGCGCGCGGCGGCCCTCGACGTGCTGGACGGCTGCGGCACCGGGGTGGACGTCGTGGTCTTCGACCGCCGCGGCGGCCTCGCCGGCCGCGCGGGGCCCTGAGCCGTGGCCCTGCGCGTCCTGATCCTCGGCGGCACCGCGGAGGCGTCGGCCCTCGCGGGCGGGGCGGTCGCGGCCGGCCACGACGTGCTGACCTCGCTCGCCGGGCGGACGTCCAGGCCCGCGCTGCCGGCCGGCCGCGTGCGCATCGGCGGCTTCGGCGGCCCCGAGGGGCTGGCCGCCTTCCTGGACGCCGAGCGGATCGACGCGCTGGTCGACGCGACGCATCCCTTCGCCGCCACGATCTCCGCCAACGCCGAGCGGGCGTGCCGCCTGCGCCCGACGCCCCGGCTGATGCTGCTGCGCCCGGCCTGGACCCGGCAGGACGGCGACCGCTGGCTGGACGCCGGGGACATGGCCGAGGCGGCGCGCCTCCTCCCGGCAGGCGCCCGCGTCTTCCTCGCGGTCGGCCGTCAGGAGCTGGACGCCTTCGCCGGCCGGCCGGACACGTGGTTCCTGCTGCGCGTCGTCGACCCGCCCGAGGCACCGCCGCCGCTGGCCCGCCACGAGCTGGTGCTGGGCCGCGGCCCGTTCCGCCTGGAGGACGAGCTGGCGCTGCTGGCGCGGCACCGCATCGGCTGGATCGTCGCGAAGAACGCCGGCGGCGAGGGGAGCGGCGCCAAGCTCGCCGCCGCGCGCCGGCTCGGACTGCCGGTCGTGATGGTCCGCCGGCCCGGGCCGCCGCCCGGCCCGCGCGTGCCCTCGGCCGAAGGCGCGCTGGACTGGCTGGCGGCGCTCCCGCCTCCTCATGCCTGACGGCGCTCCGGCCTCAGGACGTGGACATGGGCCGGGTCGTACAGCGCGCTGTCCCGGAACTCGCCCGGGTCGAGCACCCGGCCCACCAGCACCAGGGCCGTGCGCGTGATCTTGGCCTCCCGCACCTTGGCGCGGATGTCGGCGAGCGTGCCGCGGATCACGAGCTGGTCCGGCCAGCTCGCCCGGTAGACGACCGCGACCGGGCAGTCGGCGCCGTAGAGCGGCGACAGCTCCGCGACGATGTGGGCGAGGTTGCGGACCGAGAGATGGATCGCCAGCGTGGCGCCCGACGCGCCCAGCACCGCGAGCGTCTCGCGGTTCGGCATCGGCGACGCCTTCATCGCGGTGCGGGTCACGACGATGGTCTGCGCCACCTCCGGCAGGGTCAGCTCGGTGCCGAGCAGCGCCGCCGCGGCGGCGAAGGCGGGCACGCCCGGCGTGATGTCGTAGGGGATGCCGAGCGTCTCCAGGCGGCGCATCTGCTCGCCGATCGCGCCGTAGATCGACGGGTCGCCGGAATGCACGCGCGCGACATCGTGCCCGGCCGCGTGCGCGGCCTCGATCTCCCCGACGATCTCGTCCAGGGTCATCGGCGCGGTGTCGACGACGCGCGCCCCGGCCGGGGCATGGGCGACGATCTCCGGCGGCACCAGCGAGCCCGCGTAAAGGCACACCGGACAGCGCGCGATCAGGTCGCGGCCGCGCACCGTGATCAGGTCCGGCGCCCCCGGTCCCGCGCCGATGAAATGAACCGTCATCGCCCCTCCTCCTGCCGCTTGGCGGCATAGCCGCGCGGCGTGTAGACCCAGCACCCGCCGTCCCCGCGCGCGACCCTTCGCGTCTCGGACGAGCCGACCAGCACCAGCGTCAGCATGTCGACCTCGGACGCGTCCAGCGCCTCCAGGTCGATCACGCGCACCTGCTCGCCGTCGCGGCCGAGGTTGCGCGCGAGCACGACCGGCGTGGCGGCCGGCCGGTGCTCCAGCAGGATGCGGCGCAGCTCCGCGAGCTGCGTCGTGCGCCGGCGCGAGACCGGGTTGTAGACCGCGACCACGAAGTCGCCCGCGGCGGCTGCGCGGATGCGACGCTCGATGACGTCCCAGGGCGTCAGCAGGTCGGACAGCGATATCGTGCAGAAGTCGTGGCCGAGCGGCGCCCCCGCGCGCGCCGCCGCCGCCTGCAGCGCCGAGATGCCGGGCGTCACCGCCAGCTCGATCCTCCGCCAGTCCTCCCTGCCGCCGTGCTCGACCAGTTCGAACGCCAGCGTCGCCATGGCGTAGATCCCGGCGTCGCCGCTCGACACCAGCGCCACCTCCTTGCCGAGTGCCGCGAGGTCGAGCGCGATGCGCGCGCGCTCCTCCTCCGCGCCCAGCTCGTAGCCGTGGCGCCGCTTGCCGGCCGCGGCCGGGCCCAGCAGGTCCAGGTAGAGGTGGTATCCGACCAGGTCCGTCGCCCGCGCCAGCCAGCGGTCGGCCTCCGGCGTTCGCCAGTCGGGGTTGCCCGGGCCGATGCCGACGATCGAGACCCGGCCGCGCGCCCGGCCCGCGGCGGCGGGGTCGATCGGTGCCGCGGCGCGCGCGACGGCGCAGGTCGCCCGGGCCGATCGCCGCTTCGGCACGACCAGCTCCCCGTCCGGCCCCGCGGCGGCCAGCGCCGCCCCCTCGGCCACGCCGTGGCAGCCGACCTCGCGGAACACGACCTCCGACGGGTTCGCCAGCCGGGGCGCCTCGGCTTCCAGCCGGGCGGCGTCGAAGAAGCGGGCGGGGACGCCCAGCCGGTCCGCCGCCGCATGCACGGCCGGCTCGTCCGCCTTGACGTCGATGGAGGCGACGAGCGCCACCGCGCCGGCTGCCAGCCCCGCCTCGTCCAGCGTATCCCGCACCAGTGCCGCGACCTCGTCCGGGGCGGCTCCGCGCTCGCAGCCGATCCCGACCGCGAGCAGCGGCGGATGGTAGACCAAGCGCTCCGGCGAGCCGGGCTCCACGCGCTCGGTCGCACGCAGCACCAGCGCGCCCGCGGGGTCGAGCGGCAACGCCGACTGCGCGAGCCACGGCGCCTGCCCCTCGATCCGGCATCCGGCACCCGCCAGCAGCGCCGCGGCGAAAGGCTTGGCGTCGAAGGGGTTGGCGAGCCGCCATCCCGCCGGCGGCTCGTCCAGCGCGACGCCGAAATGGACGTCGCCGGCCGTCGTCTCGGCCGCGACGGTGCCGAGCGCGTCGGCCAGCCGCCGGGCCAGCGCATTGGCTCCGTGATGGCCGCCCAGCAGCGGCACGACGGCGCTGCCGTCCTCGGCCACCGCCACGACCGGCGGTTCCGCCCGCTTGTCGGCGAGATGGGGTGCGAGCGACCGGATCAGGATGCCCGCCGCGCAGACGCCGACGATGGGCGTCCCCTCGGCGAACAGCCGGCCCAGATGGGCCGCCGCGGCCTCGAAGCCGCGGTCGGCGTCCCGGACGCGGCTTTCCAGCCCGTGGATCTCTCCGGGGACCACGGCGGCGAGCCCGCGGGCGAGCTCGAGGCCCCGCTGCGACAAGACCACGAAGACGGGTGCGTTCACGACCAGGCCTCACCGCGCTTGTGGACGAGGATCATCGAGAAATAGGGGACCGAGCCTGGCTCGACCTCCGACAGCGGCAGCACGCGCTGGCTGTCCATCGTCGCCCGCTCGACGTAGCGGGCATTCCCGGCGAGGCCGAGCTCATCGAGCACCGTCCGCACCTTCGCGAAGTGGCGGCCGAGCTTGACGACGGCGGCCGCGTCCGCGGCGGCGAGGCGCTCGCGCAGCACGCCGGCGTCCAGCGGCGCCGGCAGTACCGAGAGCACGTCGTTGCGCGCGGCGAGCGGCGCGCCGAGCACCGCGGCGCATGCCGTCAGCGACGACACGCCCGGGACGACGCGGACCGGGAAGCGTTCCGCCATGCGCCCGAACAGGTACATGAACGAGCCGTAGAGGAACGGGTCGCCCTCGCACAGCACCGCGACGTCGCGCCCGGCCTCCAGATGGCGGCCGAGCTCGGCGGCGGCGCGGTCGTAGACCTCTTGCGCCGGGAAGCGCTCGACCCGCATCGGCATCCGGATCGCGACCTCGATCTGCCCTCCCGGCAGGTGCCCGGCGACGATCTCGCGCGCGAGGCTGTCGCCGTTCTCGGGCGCCGGATAGGCCACCACCGCGGCCGCGCGCAGCAGTCGCAGCGCCTTCAGCGTGATCAGCTCGGGATCGCCGGGGCCGATGCCCAGGCCGTGGAGGGTACCGTTCACGTCTTCGTCACCGAGAGCTGGGTCACGGGCATCATCGGGCGCCAGCCCGTGAACCCGCCGACCGGTTCGGCCCGGCTGACCGCCAGCCGGACCAGGGTGCCGCCGATGCGCTCGCGCAGCTCGAACAGCGCGTGCTCGCCCTCGACCGTCACGGCATTGGCGGCCAGCCGCCCGCCGGGGCCGAGCGCGTCCCAACAGGCCTGCGCCACTCCGGGGGCGGTCAGCCCGCCGCCGATGAAGACCGCGTCCGGGCGGGGCAGCCCGGCCAGTGCTTCGGGCGCCTCGCCCTCGACGATGCGCAGATGGGGCACGCCGAGCGCATGGGCGTTGTGGGCGATCGCGGCCAGCCGGTCGGCCCGGCGCTCGATCGCGACCGCGCGCGACGTTGGATGGACGCGCGCCCATTCGATCGCGATCGAGCCGCTGCCGGCGCCGACGTCCCACAGCACCTGCCCGGGAACCGGCGCCAGTACCGCCAGGGTCGCCGCCCGTACCTCGCGCTTGGTCATCTGCCCGTCGTGGCGGAAGGCCTCGTCCGGCAGGCCGGGGACGCGGGGCAGGGGGACCGTGCCCGGCGACGGCCGGCACTCGACCGCGATCGTGTTGAGGTCGGCCGGGTCCGCATCCGCCGCCCAGCTCTCTGCCGTCGCCTCGAAGATCCGCTCGCGCGGGCCGCCCAGATGTTCCAGCACCGCGATCCGGCTCGGCCCGTAGCCCCGCTCGCGCAGCAGGGCGGCGACGCTTTCCGGGGTGGTGCGGTCGGCGCTCAGCACCAGCAGCCGCGCGCCCGGCTGGACATGGGCGTGCAGCAGCTCGATCGGCCGCCCGTGCAGGGTCAGCGTGTCGATCTCCGCCCGCGGCCAGCCGAGCCGGGCGCAGGCGAGCGCGAAGGCGCCCGGTGCCGGCAGGATCGTCATCTCCTCGAACGACACCCGGCGGGCCAGCGTGACGCCGACGCCGTAGCACATCGGATCGCCGCTCGCGAGCACGCAGACCCGTCGTCCGCGCCGCTCGACGATGCGTTCCACCAGCGCCGACAGCGGCGACGGCCAGGCGAGGCGTTCCCGCCGGGCGGGGCCGTCCGGCACCATGGCGAGGTGGCGCTCGCCGCCGATCAGCACTTCCGATCCCTCTACCAGGCGCCTGGCCGCTTCCGACAGGCCGCCGAGCCCGTCCTCGCCGATGCCGACGACGGCGAGCCAGGCCGTCATTCCCGGCCCTCCAGAAGCAGCGCGTTGACCGCCGCCGCCGCCATCGCGCTGCCGCCGCGCCGCCCGCGCACCGTCGCGAAGGGCACGCCGCGGGCATCGGCGGCCAGCGCTTCCTTGGACTCGGCCGCACCGACGAAGCCGACCGGGAAGGCGAGCAGGGCCGCCGGGCGCGGCGCGCCCCGGTCCAGCAGTTCCAGCAGGTGGAACAGCGCCGTCGGCGCGTTGCCGATCGCGACCACGGCGCCTTCGAGGCGCGGCATCCACAGCTCGACCGCGGCGGCCGAGCGCGTCGTCCCCAGCTCGCCCGCGAGCCCCGGCACCGCCGGGTCGTCGAGCGTGCACACGATCTCCGAGCCCGCGGTGAGGTGCCGCGTCATGATCCCGGCGCCGACCATCCGCGCGTCCACGATGACCGGCGCGCCCCGCAGAAGCGCCTCGCGGCCCCGCGCCGCGACGTCTGGCGAGAAGGCGATGTCGTCGGCCAGGTCGACCATGCCGCAGGCATGGATCAGCCGGCGCGCGAGGCCGGCGATCCCGGGCGCGAACCGGCCCAGATCCGCCTCCGCCTCGATGGTGGCGAAGGACCGCCGATAGATCTCCGCGGGGTCGCGCAGATACTCCATCACGCGCCGCCGGCCCCCTCGATCCGCTTCAGGCTGACCGGCCCGTGCGGGTGGTCGGCATGGGGGTACGGGTGATGGTGGTGCCCGTGGTCGTGAGAATGATGGCGGTGATGGTGGTCGTGGTCGTGGTCGTGATGATGATGGTCGTGTTCGTGGTGGTGGTCGTGCGAATGCCCGTCACCGGCGCCGATGCCCTCGACGTGGTGGTGGTGGCTCTCCTGCGCCAGCCCCACCTCGGCCTCGAAGCCCAGGACCTGCGCCCGGTACTTGCACATCTGGCAGTTCATGTTCCCCGTGCCTTCCAGGATCTCGCGGATGCGCTCCTCGAAGGTCTCCAGCACGAGGGGGTGGTCGTTCAGGTACGGGGCCTTGACGAACTCGATTTCCGGATGCCGGGCCGCGACGATGTCGGCGTGGTCGTAGATGCGGCGTACCAGGATGCCCGTGAACAGGAAATAGGGGAACACGACGACCCGCCGGTAGCCGAGTCGGGCCACGTGCTCCAGCGCCGGCTCGACCAGCGGGAAGGTGACCCCGGAATAGGCGGTCTCGGCCCAGCCGAAGCCCATGCCCTCCCACAGCATGCGGGTGACCTTGGCGACGTTGGAGTTGGCGTCCGGGTCGGACGAGCCGCGCCCGACCACGACCAGCAGCGTCTCGTGCCTGGGCACATGGTCGCCGGCGCGCGCCAGCGCCTCGCCGACGCGCGCGCCGGCCGCCTGCAGCATCTTGAGGTCGATCGCGAGCTCGCGCCCGTACTGGATCGTCATCTCCGGATGCTCGGCCATGTAGGTGTTGAGCACGGAAGGGATGTCGTTCTTGGCGTGGCCGGCCGCGAACAGCATGCCGGGCACCGCCAGCACGCGGGTGACGCCCCGGGCGCGCAGCCGGTCCAGCCCTTCGCGGATGATGGGGCGGGCGAACTCCAGGTAGCCGTACTCGACCGCATCGAAAGGCAGCCGGTCACGCAGAAGCTGCGCGACGGCGGCGAACTCGTCCACCGCGCCCTGGTCGCGGCTGCCGTGGCCGCAGATCATGACCCCGAGCTTCTCGGACATTCCCGTCTCCTCCTCGTCAGTGCGGCCGGGCCGGCGGAAGGAGACATTGGGACGGCGCCTGTGACGGCGCCCCGGCGACGCACGACCGCCGGTCCACGAGTTCCTCCCCCGGTGCACCCCGCCCGGGTTTCAGACAACGAACGGCAGGCAGGTCTCCTGGCTCGTGGATCGCCGTCGGCTGCCCGCCTTCCCAGCCGGCGGACCGGCCAGTGACATAGGATCGGCAGCGACTCACCACACACAGTTGCGGGGGCAGCCACGGGATTGGCCGGATGCTTTACAGCCGTGCCGTACCGTGTTCCCTTTTCACCGCGGAGCCTTGCGGCCCGCGCGGAACCGTGCCGCTTCAGTTGCGTCGACAAGGTCGCATGGAAACAACCCCGACGTCCACACTCTCCACGTTTCGCTCTAGCGAGAAAGTGCGCGACCATGGCGGCGGGCTCGCCGAGGCAGCCGACCGCTTCGGGACCCCGGCCGGCGGATGGATCGATCTCTCGACGGGGATCAATCCCTGGCCCTATGCGGTTCCCGCATTGGCTGCCGACGCCTGGGTGCGGCTGCCCGGCCGCGATTCGATGGATACTCTGCTGCGGGCCGCCACCCGGGCCTACGGCGCTCCGGATTCTGCCGTCGTTCTCGCGGCGCCGGGATCGCAGGCGCTGATCCAGCGGCTACCCTTCCACAGGGATCGGTGCCGCGTGGCCGTGCTCGGCCCGACCTATGCGGAGCATGCACGCTGCTGGCGTCTCGCCGGGCACGAGGTCGAGGTCGTCCCGACGCTCCCGGAGGGCGGCTTCGACGTGGTCGTCGCGACCAACCCGAACAACCCCGACGGAAGACGCCTGCCGGCCGGTGACCTGGTCGCGTTCGCGGCGATCATGGCGCGCCGGGGCGGGCTGCTGGTCGTCGACGAGGCTTTCGCGGAGGTGACGCCGGAAGTCAGCGTCGCGGGGGCTGCCGGCATGGACGGCTTGTGCGTTTTGCGTTCGTTCGGGAAGTTCTACGGGTTGGCCGGGCTGCGGCTCGGCTTCGCGTTGGGGGCCACCGGGCTGTTGCGCCGGTTGGAAGCCGACCTCGGCCCCTGGGCGGTTTCCGGCCCGGCGATCGAGATCGGCCGCCTGGCCCTCGGCGACGAGGCCTGGGCGCGAACCACCCGCGAGCGGCTGTCGGAGGCGTCCGCCCAACTCGACGCATTGCTGGCCGCCCATGGCCTGTCCGTGCTCGGCGGCACGGACCTCTACCGGCTCGTGGAAACCGATCGGGCCGGCGCGCTGTTCGAGGCGCTCGGTCGGCGCGGCATCCTGGCGCGTGCCTTCGACGCGCATCCGCGCTGGCTGCGCTTCGGCCTGCCGCCCGACGCCGCCGCCTCCGCCCGCCTCGCGGATGCTCTCAAGGCGTGAGCCAGTCCGGCCGGCGCGGTACGAGCGTCGCGCCGCCGGCGGTCAGCGGCATGCCTTGCTCGGCGGCCTTGGCGATCTCCTCCAGCCGCAGCAGCGCCAGCGCCGCGTCGCCGAACCCGCTGCGGACCTCGCCGACCTCGCGCCCGTCGAGCAGCACCGGCGTTCCGGGTTCGGGCAGCGGTCCCTCGACGCGAACGGGCAGCAGCCGTTTCTTGATCAGGCCGCGGTAGCGCGTTCGCGCCGTCAGCTCCTGCCCGATGTAGCAGCCCTTGTCCCAGGCGATGCCGTTGAGCGCGTCGAAGTTGCTCTCCAGCAAGATGGACTTCTCGACCACTAGGTCGCGGCTGCCTTCGGGTACGCCCTCGGCGAGGCGCAGAGCCTCGTAGGCGTCACGGCCGACCGGCCGCAGACCGGCAGTCGTGAGCGTATCGGTGGCCGTCGCATGCGGCAGCACCGCGCGGACGCCGAGTTGAAGCAGCCGCGGGTCGGCGAAGGCGACCCCGTCCGCCAGTGCGCGCGCCGCTCCCCATTCCCTGGCGACGCCGAGCCGCTCGAACGCGCCGTCGCCGATCAGGGCGGCGACCATCCAATCGGCGCTGCGGTCCTCGACCGCGACCTTCGAGCGCAGGCGGTACATGCGCAGTCGCCGCTTCAGATCCTCGATCCGGGCGGCCTCGCAGTCCAGCAGCAGCGTCTCGCCACGCTCGAGGATGAAGAAATCATGCAGATACTTGCCTTGGGGCGTCAGCAGCGCCGCATGCACGGCGCGTTCCGGTCCCACCTTCAGGACATCGTTGGAAACCAAGCCCTGCAGGAACGCTTTACGGTCCGGGCCGTCGACCGCGAGGACACCCCTGTCCTCCAGGATCACATAGCCGTCGTCGAGGACTTCCGTCGGTTCCATGTCGCGCTTCCGCTCATCGGTTCGTTCGGTTCTGGATATGGTGGCGAGGGGCGCGATTCCGTACGAGAGACGAGAATTTTTTCGCCCCGCTCGTCCGGCTTGAAAGCATCGGCCAGGGCGGGCATACGGGAGTGGTACCCACCGTGCAGACGTCTTTCGGACCCTTTCCTTGAAAATTCTTTTCATCGGCAATGACCGGATCGGCGATTTCATCCTCGCGAGCGGCCTGATCGCCCATCTGACCGAGACGGTGCCCGGGGCACGTCTGACCGTCGCCTGCGGCAGGAGCTGTATTCCCCTGCTTGCCGAAGCGCCGGGGATCGAGCGCATATTGCCGCTGGTGAAGCGTCGCCACCATCGCCACTGGCTGGACCTGTGGCGTCAGGTTGCCGGCACCCGCTGGGATTTGGTCGTGGACCTGCGCAATTCCGCCGTTTCACGCTTGGTCCTGGCGCGAGCGGTACGTCGGCTCCGGCGTATGCCCGGCCGGGTCCATCGGGTCGAGGAGGTGGGCCGGGTTCTCGGCGTCGATCCTCCGCCGCCACCCCGGATATGGCTCGGCCCGGCCCAGCGCGCACGCGCGGTCGAATTGGTGCCTGACGGTCCGCCGGTGCTCGCACTCGGTACGGGAGCGACCCACCGCCACAAGCAGTGGGATCCGGAACGGTTTGCCGAACTGGCGTTACGCCTGACGGCTCCGGACGGCCCGTTGCCCGGCGGCCGTGTGGCGGTGCTGGGCGCTCCGAACGAGCGGCCCTCCGCCGAGCCACTGCTGGCGCTCGTGCCCGCCGACCGCAGGCTCGACCTGCTCGACGGAGTGCCAATCCTTGACGCAGCCGCCGTCATCGAACGAGCGGCGCTCTACGTCGGCAACGACAACGGGCAGATGCACTTGGCGGCGGCGGTAGGCACGCCGACGCTCGGCCTCTTCGGACCGACACCGGCTTTCCATTACCGCCCGTGGGGAACGAATGCCGGCTTCGTCCAGACCGATCGCCCATACGAGCAGTTGCGGCCGATCCTGGAGGCCGACCCCGAAGCTTCGGAGAGTCTCATGGGGTCCCTCCCGGTCGAGAAGGTCGTCCGTGCCGCCGAGGCCCTGCTCGCGGGCGTCCGCTGACGGACGCCCGCCTCGGGTTTAGCCGAAATAGCTGCGCAGCTCCGGGACGAGGTCCAGCTTTTCCCAGGAGAAGCCGCCGTCCGTCTCCGGGGACCTGCCGAAATGCCCGTAGGCCGAGGTGCGGGCATAGATGGGCTTGTTGAGGCCCAGATGCTCGCGGATGCCGCGCGGGCTGAGGTTGACCAGTTCCTGCAGCACGTGGCTGAGACGTTCCTCATCGACGCGGCCCGTCCCGTGGGTATCGATGTAGACCGCCAGCGGCTTCGACACGCCGATCGCGTAGGCGAGCTGGATCGTGCAGCGCTCGGCCAGTTCGGCCCCGACCACGTTCTTGGCGAGGTAGCGCGCGGCATAGGCTGCCGAGCGGTCGACCTTGGTCGGGTCCTTGCCCGAGAACGCGCCGCCACCATGTGGGGCAGCGCCACCGTAGGTATCGACGATGATCTTGCGCCCGGTCAGGCCAGCATCGCCGTCGGGGCCGCCGATCACGAAACGGCCGGTCGGGTTGACGTAGAACTCGGGCTCCGGGCACATCCAGCCTTCCGGCAGGACGTTCAGCACGTGCGGACGAACGATCTCGCGCACCTCCTCCTGGCTGACGCTCGCGTCGTGCTGGGTCGACACGACGACGGAGGTGGCGCCGACCGGCCGGCCGTTCTCGTAGCGCAGCGAGACCTGGCTCTTGGCGTCGGGACCGAGCATAGGGGCGGCGCCGGAATGGCGCGCCTCGGCCAGGCTCTTCAGGATCGCGTGGGAGAAGTGGATCGGCGCCGGCATCAGCGCCTCGGTCTCGCGGCAGGCATAGCCGAACATGATGCCCTGATCGCCGGCACCCTCGTCCTTGTTCCCGGCGGCATCCACGCCGACCGCGATGTCGGCGGATTGTGCATGCACGAGGATATCGACCTTCGCGGTCTGCCAGTGGAAACCGTCCTGCTCGTAGCCGATGTCGCGCACGGCACTGCGCGCCACCTGCTCGATCAGGTCCGGGGTTATGGAGGCGGGCCCGCGGACCTCGCCGGCGAGCACGATGTGATTGGTGGTCGAAAGCGTTTCGACGGCGACACGCGCCTGCGGGTCGTGGCCGAGATACAGATCCACGATGGCGTCCGAGATCCGGTCGCACACCTTGTCGGGGTGTCCCTCCGACACCGACTCGCTCGTGAAGATGTAGCTACCCTTGGCCACGATTCGCCCCCTGTGAGTTCCAGTCACTGCATATATAAAGATATCTGAATGCGTTGAACTATAGGAAGCGAAAACGGTACCCGGCAGGGAACCTTTCGGGGCAGGCGGATCGGCGCAGCCTCCCTAGGCGTCCGCACGCCGCCTGTGCTAAGACCTGCGGCCGTTGACCAGAATGAGGAGCGGGATACGGCCGCTCCCGGCAGGAGACCCATGGCCATGAAGATCGACGTTGCCCCCGGGGAACTGATCGACAAGCTCACGATCCTGGAGATCAAGGCGGCGAATATCAGTGACCCCGGAAAGCTGCGCAACGTCCGCCACGAGTACGAGGTGCTGTCCCGCGCGCTCGATGGCGAGATCGAGCAGACGGCGGAACT
>NZ_DASYHS010000005.1:0-21048 GCF_035998295.1 Arenibaculum sp.
CCTCACCCTCCCGCACTTTCAGTGCGGGCCCCTCCCTCTCCCGTTGCACGGGAGAGGGGTAGTTCTACTTGCGGCGGGCCATCGACTTGAGGGCGCGGCGCTCGCGGCGGTTCAGGGGCGGCTCGGCGGCGAGTTCGGCGACGACGGACGGCAGCATCGCCGTCAGGTCTAGGTCGTCCAGGATCGGGGCGGGGGTGGGCTTTGCCAGCTCGATCGCGGGCAGACGGCCGTTGCCCTTGCCGTTCATGCCGTGCAGCTGCATCAGACGGTCGATCGCGCGCAGCGCGTGGCCGGTCTGGCCGTTGGCGATCGAGTGCTCGACCAGGTGGGCCAGCCACGCCTCCAGGCGCTCGAACATGGCGGCGTGGCCGGCCTCGCGGGCGGCGGACAGCGTCGCCACCCGCTCGCCCATGCCGGGTTCGGCCAGTAGCGCCTCGCCCGCGGCCGGGTCGACGTAGCCGATCATGCGCGCCGCGGTGGCGGCGGTGGCACCGTTGGCGACCAGGCGGCAGAACAGATCCTGGCGGGGGTCGAGCGTCACGGGCCTGCTCCTTCCGATCGGGGAAGGACAATATGGAACAAAAAAGGAACATGGTCAACAGCCGATCGCGTCCGCCTTCCGCGCCATGCTTTGGAAACCTTCTGACACAAAAGGTGATTTGGGGGCGCCGCCGATTCTGTGGCAGAAAGGCGGACCGACCATCCCGAGGGGCGGGGTAGGTCCATTCTCACTTCACGGGTCCTGGGTCATGTGCGGAATCATCGGCATCATCGGCAATTCCGAGGTCGCGCCGCTGCTGGTGGAAGGGCTTAAGCGGCTCGAGTACCGCGGCTACGACAGCGCCGGGGTGGCGACGCTCGTCAACGGGCGGATCGACCGGCGGCGCGCCGAGGGCAAGCTCGTGAACCTGGAGCGCCGCATCGTCGAGCAGCCGCTGACCGGCGTCATCGGCATCGGCCACACCCGCTGGGCGACCCATGGCGGCCCGACCGAGACCAACGCCCATCCCCATGCGACCGAGCGCGTCGCCGTCGTGCACAACGGCATCATCGAGAACTATCTCGACCTGAAGCAGGAGCTGGTCGCCGAAGGCCACGTCTTCGAGACGGAGACCGACACCGAGGTGATCGTCCACCTCGTGAGTTTCCATCTCGGCCGGGGCCTGGGTCCGGTCGAGGCGGCGGCGGCGACGCTGAAGCGCCTGCAGGGCGCGTTCAGCCTGGCGCTGATCTTCGCCGGCGAGCACGATTTGATGATCGGCGCGCGCCGGGGCACGCCGCTGGCCGTCGGCTACGGCAACGGCAACGGCGAGATGTACCTCGCCTCCGACGCCTTCGCGCTGGCGCCGCTGACGAACCGGCTCAGCTACCTGGAGGACGGGGACTGGGCGGTCGTGACCCGGTCCGGCGTGCGGATCTTCGACGAGCAGGACCGCGAGGTCGAGCGCAAGATCAGCATCTCCAGCATCTCCGGCGCGCTGATCGGCAAGGGCGAGCACCGCCACTTCATGCTGAAGGAGATCTTCGAGCAGCCGCAGGTGATCGGCGACACGCTGAACGCCTTCGTCAACGCGTCGACGGGGGAGATCCGGCTGCCCGAGCTCGGCTTCGACCCGGCCGAGGTGCCGCGCATCACGATCGTCGCCTGCGGCACCGCCTACTATGCCGGCATGGTCGCCAAGTACTGGTTCGAGCAGGTGGCGCGGGTGCCCGTCGACCTCGACATCGCGTCGGAGTTCCGCTACCGCGAGGCGCCGCTCGCCCCTGGCGGGCTGGCGGTCGTCGTCTCGCAGTCCGGCGAGACGCTCGACACGCTGGAGGCGCTGCGCTACTGCCGGCGCCAGGGGCAGCGGGTGCTGTCGGTCGTCAACGTGCCCGAGAGCACGATCGCGCGCGAGTCCGACGGCGTCCTGTACACGCTGGCCGGCCCGGAGATCGGCGTCGCCTCGACCAAGGCGTTCACGACGCAGCTCACCGTGCTGGCCTGCCTGGTGGTGGCGGTCGCGCGGGCGCGCGGCGCCATATCGGCCGAGCGCGGGGCCGAGCTGGCGGCGGCGCTGCGCGAGGTCCCGGCCCGCGCGGTCGAGGTGCTGCACCACGACGAGCGGCTGCGCGCGCTGGCGCACGACTTGGCCGAGGCGCGCGACGCGCTGTATCTGGGCCGCGGCACCGGCTACCCGATCGCGCTGGAGGGCGCGCTCAAGCTGAAGGAGATCTCCTACATCCACGCCGAGGGCTACGCCGCCGGCGAGATGAAGCACGGCCCGATCGCGCTGATCGACGAGGCGGTGCCGGTGATCTGCGTGGCACCCAGCGACGGGCTGTTCGAGAAGACGGTGTCCAACCTGCAGGAGGCGTCGGCGCGCGGCGGGCGGGTCCTGCTGCTCTCGGACGCCAAGGGGCTGGCGCGGTTCGGCGGCAAGGTCCGCTGGTCGGTCGAGCTGCCGGCGGTCGACCCGTTCGTGGCGCCGATCCTCTATGCGATCCCGATGCAGCTCCTGGCCTACCACACCGCGGTCGCCAAGGGCACCGACGTCGACCAGCCGCGCAACCTCGCCAAGAGCGTCACGGTGGAGTAGGGGCGGCTCTGAGTTGCGCCGCGTCTCTGTGGTTCTATTCCAGGACTTTTCTCCGCAGAGGGCACCCGCTCGGGCGTCGTCACAACGACGGTTGGCCGCTCACTGGGGCCGGTCAGAACTGGGGCCGGTCAGACGTGAAGCCAGAAGGCTGGCTCGGTCGACCTGATCACGGCCCTCAACTCGGCCTGACTGCGATGAACCTGCTCCTTCTCGCCCACGCGGCGCTGCGCATGTAATGCTGGTTGCGACTGCCTGAAACCACCGGGACTTGACAACCCTCCAGACATGTGACTCGCACTTTGATAGCTGCGATGCTTGACTTCGGGTGCGGCGGAGGGGCTCACTTAGACATCCTGATTTGGCTAGCCCCGTGCATGACTTCTCCCCGCCGTATCGGCTTCTTGCTGATCCCTGAGTTTTCGATGATGGCGCTGGCATCGGCGAGCGAGCCGTTGCGGGCGGCCAATCTAATTTCCAGCGAACGGCTCTATCAGTGGGAACTTGTCGGGCTTGCGCATGAGCCGGTGACGTCTTCGTCCGGCTTCACGATCGTGCCGGACTACGACCTGACCGATACTCCGAAGTACGACCTTGTCATCGTCATCGCGAGTCTCAACGTCCGGGAGGTACGCCACTCTCACCTCTTCGAGTGGCTGCGGCGCCAGGCGCGGTATGGAACGCGCCTTGCAGCCGTCAGCACAGCCAGCTGGCTGCTGGCGCGGGCGGGCCTCCTGTCCGGTCGACAATGCACGATACACTGGGAAATGCTGCGCGCCTTTCAGGATGAGTTTCCGGACCTGCGGGTAGAAAGGGCGCTTTACACCGATGATGGCGACATCCTGACCTGTGCGGGCGGAACCTCGGCTCTCGACATGATGCTGTCCTACATCGCACAAGACCACGGGCCGGATCTTGCGGCGGCCATTGCCGAGAACTTCCTGCACAGCCGCATCAGGCCAGCAGCGGAAGAGCAGCGAATGTCCGTGCAGTGGCGCTTCGCCGTCACGGACGGGCGACTGGCCAGGGCGATCGCCCTCATGGAAGAACATATGGACGCTCCGGCGTCGCCGCAGGCCATTGCCGACATCGTCGGCATCAGCAGCCGACAGATGGAGCGCCTGTTCCAAAAGCACTTCGGCAAGGCACCTGTACGGTTTCATCTGGAACTGCGCCTGATGCACGCCCGCAAGCTGTTGCAGCAGTCCACCGACAGTATCCAGATGGTCGCGCACAAGTGCGGCTTTTCATCGCCCTCCCATTTCGGACGAGCCTACCGGGAACGGTTCGGCTCGACGCCGGGACAGGAGCGGCGAGGGCATCCCCAATAGGCCATGTCGCTCTGGTAACACTCTTCGTCGATCCCGCACCACGCCCCGTTGCTCGCCACGTGCTACTCCTCGTCATACACAACCAAGCACCGCCGTCGTTTACGGCACATAACGTGGCAAACCTACAGATCCGGGTAACCGGACGTGCCGCCACAGGGGATGAAACATGGAAACTCTCGCATTCATTGCGGGGAACCTGCCTCTTGTCGGGCAGCTGACCATCGAGCATGTTTCGATCGTCAGTGTCGCTGTGGGGCTAGCTATCCTCACCGGCGTGCCCATCGGTATCGCCATCACGCAGAACCGGAAGGTCGCGGACGCGGTGCTCTACACTGCGGGGATGGTGATGACCATCCCGTCCATCGCCCTGTTCGGCGTTCTGATCCCCATTCTGTCGGTCATCGGCCAGGGGATCGGCTATCTCCCGGCCATGGTCGCGGTGCTGTTGTACAGCCAGCTTCCGATCATCCGAAACACCTATACCGCAATTATCAACGTCGACCCCGCCCTGCGCGAAGCGGCGCGCGGCATGGGCATGAAGCCGATGCAACGGCTGTTGCGCGTCGAGATTCCCTTGGCCGTGCCGGTGATCATGGCCGGCGTCCGCACCGCCGTGATCATCAACATCGGCGTAACCGCCATCGCCGCCTATATCGGGGCGGGCGGCCTCGGCACGCTGATCAGCCGGGGTATCAGTCAGACCGACCCACGCCAACTCGTCGCCGGCGCACTGGCCGTCAGCCTGCTTGCCATCGCCGCGGACTTGGGGCTGCTGTGGGTCCAAAAACGCATGACGCCGACAGGCCTCCGCGTATGAGCGGAGGCTGCACGACAGCAACCGGCGCATCAGGGAAAGGCTTTTCGTCCATGATCAAGCTCGACAACCTGACCAAGATCTTCAATACGCCGTCCGGGCCTATCGTCGCCGCCGAGAACGTGTCGATGGACGTGCCGGAAGGCGAGATCTGCATCCTGCTGGGCCCGTCGGGCTGCGGCAAGACGACGGCGCTGAAGATGGTCAACCGGCTGATCCCCAAGACGTCGGGCAAGATCTTCATCGGCGGCAAGGACACCGACGGCATCGACGTGACCGAACTGCGCCGCAACATCGGCTACGTCATTCAGCAGATCGGCCTGTTCCCGAACATGACGGTGGTGGACAACGTGTGCGTGGTTCCTGACCTGCTGGGCTGGGACAGGCGCAAGAGCCGAACCCGCGCCAAGGAGCTGCTGGAACTGGTCAACCTCGACCCGGCGATCTTCGTCGACCGCTTTCCCAAGGAGCTTTCGGGCGGCCAGCAGCAGCGCGTCGGCGTCGCCCGCGCCCTGGCGGCCGACCCGCCGGTGATGCTGATGGACGAGCCGTTCGGCGCCATCGATCCCATCAACCGCGAGGTCATCCAGGACGAATTTCTGAAGATGCAGAAGACCCTGCGGAAGACCATCATGTTCGTCAGCCACGATATCGACGAGGCGGTGAAGATGGGTGACAAGATCGCCATCTTCCGCGCCGGCAGGCTGGTCCAGTACGACTCGCCGGACAATGTGCTGGCCCACCCGAAGGACAGCTTCGTCGCCGACTTCGTCGGCTCCGACCGGACGCTCAAGCGGCTGCGCCTGATCAGCGTCGCCGAGGCCATGCTGAAGGTGCCGGCGGTGACGGCGGAGACGGCGCTGGAAGAGGTCACGGCAATCCTTCGAGACGGAGGCCATGAAGCGGCCATCGTGGTTGATGCCGACGGCCGGACCGACGGCTTCGTGTCCTCCGAGATTGCGGAATCACGGCGCGGCCTGGTCGGCGACCATCGCTCCCGCCTTCCCGCCACGGTCGACGTCGATGCCGACCTGCGCACCGCCGTGTCGCTGATGTTCACCCACGACATCGGCTGGCTTGCCTGCACCGACGGCGAAGGGCGCTACAAGGGCATCGTGACGCAGCCGGGAATTACGCACCTTCTGGGCCGCACCTACGGAGCCTCTTCGCGCCGCGCTCCCACGGCACCTGCGATGGCCACAGACTGACGCGTCGGGGAAAGCTGAAATGCGCGCCTCCGCCCTCACCTTTCGTCGTCCCCCGGCGGCCATGCGGTTTCTCATCCCGCTAGGCGCCTTCGGGCTCGGCGCGATCGCCAGCGCCAACGGGCTGATCACGGACATTCTGGACTACTGGGAAGACATCGTCTTCCTGTCCGGCCAGCACATGGAACTGGTGCTGACGGCGGGCGGCTTGGCGATCGCGACAGGCGTACCCCTCGGCGTCCTGCTGTCCCGGCCGCACCTGCGGCGCGTGGCCGAAACGATCATGCAAACACTGAACATCGGCACGACCATCCCGACGTTGGCCGTGCTTGCCTTGTCCATGACGTTGCTGGGCTTGGGTTTCGTGCCTGCCGTCTTCGGACTGTGGCTGGCGACCCTCCTGCCCATCACGCGCAACGCCTATACCGGCCTTCTGGAGGTGCCTGCTCACCTGAAGGAGGCGGCGACCGGCATGGGCATGACCCCGCTGCAGATGCTGTGGCGGGTGGAACTGCCCAACGCGCTGTTCGTCATCTTCGCCGGTATCCGCACCGCACTGGCCGTCTGCGTCGGCACCGCACCGCTCGCTTTCCTGATTGGCGGCGGCGGCCTCGGCGAACTGATCTTCACGGGAATCGACCTTAGCGATCCGGGAATGATGCTCGCCGGAGCCATACCGACCGCCCTCCTGGCGTTCTTGACCGACTTCGCGATCGGGCGCTGCCAGATGTGGCTGGTACCTCGCGGCGTGAACCCGCTGCGCTGACCACCGCTCTGCCGAAAACTAGAACCTCAACAGGGAGAAACATTCCATGCGCACCTTCCGACCCTTCGCCTTTCTTGCAGGCGCAGTCACAGCCGCACTCCTGGGAACCTCGGCCATGGCGGCCGACACCATCGTCGTCGGTGGCAAGAACTTCACCGAGCAACAGCTCCTGGCGGAGATGACCGCTCAGTATCTTCAGGCCAAGGGCTATGAAGTCGACAAGAAAGCCGGTATGGGCTCCGCCGTGGTCCGCCAAGCTCAGGAGAACGGTCAGGTCGACCTTTACTGGGAATACACCGGCACCTCGCTGATCAACTACAACAAGGTCACCGACAAGCTGCCGGCGGACGAGGTCTACAAGCGGGTCAAGGAACTTGATGGCGCCAAAGGCTTGGTCTGGCTGAACCCGTCGAAGGCCAACAACACCTATGCTCTCGCCATGCAGAAGGGCGAGGCCGCGGAGATGGGTATCTCCAGCATTTCGGACTTGGCCAAGGCTGTGAACGACGGCAAGGGCCTGACGCTCGCCTCCAACGCCGAGTGGTATGCCCGCGACGACGGCCTGAAGCCGCTTCAGAAGACCTACGGCTTCGAGTTCGACCGCTCCGACGTCAAGCGCATGGACTCCGGCCTGACCTATCAGGCGCTGAAGGAAGACCAGGCCGATATCGCCCTCGTCTTCGCGACCGACGGTCGCATTCCCGCCTTCAACTTCCTGGTGCTCAAGGACGACAAGGGGTTCTTTCCCAACTATGCGCTGACGCCGGTGGTGCGGGAAGAGACGCTCAAGAAGCACCCCGAACTGGCCGAGCTGATGAACGCCCTGTCGGCGAAGCTGGACGACGACATCATATCGTTCCTCAACGCTCAAGTCGACGTCGAGAGGAAGACCATCGAGGACGTCGCCGCCGACTTCCTCAAGTCGCAGAACATGATCTAACGGCCTCTCGGGCTCAGGGGCCGGACCTTCCGGCCCCTCCCTTCCCAGGATTTTCCCAATGAGCCTGTCCCCCCGCCACCCTCTTCGCGTCGCTGCCGCTCAGACGCACAGCCATCTCGGTGACCTTGAGGCCAATCTCAAGGATCACTTGGCCATCATCGATGCGGCCCGCAGCCAGGGCATCGAAGTGCTCCTGTTTCCGGAGATGTCCCTAACCGGTCATTCCGCCGGTCCTGACACGCCTCGTCTAGCCATCACTCGGGATTCCGAACAGGTCCGGCAACTGGCCGAGGCCGCGGGTTCGATGACCGTCATTTTCGGCCTGATCGAAGAAGGCATCGCCGCGCAGTTCTACAACAGCGCCTTCGCCGTCCGGGAAGGCGAGTTGATTTTCATCCACCGCAAGCTCTCTCTGGCAACCTACGGGCAGCTGGAGGACGGAAAATATTTCGCCGCCGGACGCTTCGTCGAGACCATTCACTTCGATAACGCTTGGCGGGCCGGCCTGCTGATCTGCAACGACCTGTGGAACCCGGCGATGGTTCACCTGGCGGCCTTGCATGGCGCAACACTTCTATTTGCCCCCATCAGCTCGGCCGCCGAGGCAGTCGGCGGAGAATTCGACAATCCCGGCAACTGGGAGGTGAACCTGCGCTTCTACGCCATGACATATGGCATGCCCGTGGTCATGGCCAATCGCGTTGGACGCGAAGGCTCTTTGTCCTTCTGGGGCGGCTCGCGAATACTGGATCCCTTCGGGAGGACGCTGGCGACAGCGCAGGGGGACGAACCCCAACTGGTCGTTGCCGACCTCAACTATGAGCGGGTGCGCGAGGCGCGCTTTCTTCTGCCAACAGTCCGGGATTCCAACCTGAGCCTCCTGCTGCGTGAGGGGAACCGCCTCGCCGAAACCATAGGCATTCCAGATACTATCAGGAGCGCGCGATGAACCGTCTCGCCGCGACCGCCCCCGAAGCCGGACAAGATTATCTGCTCGATGCGGAGGCTCGCGCCTTTCGCCACGAAGTACGCGCCGCAATGGCGCGGGAACTGGCGCCGCTAGCCGAGGCCATCGAAAACGACAACGACTGGGAAGCCGTCAAGACCGGCATCGCCGCGCTTGGTCGCGCGGGCTATCTCCGACCGATGTTTCCCGACCACTATTCCGGCCCCCTATCGGCTCCGGGACTCGTCCACCAGACGATCGTGTCGGAAGAAGCCGCGGCGGTGAACTACGCCTTCGAAACGACGATCGGCAGCGCTCTGTCATGCGCATACCCGCTGGCCCACCATGCCGCCCCGGCTGTCCGGGACGCCCGTTTGGCTGGCATCCTTGACGGCACCGAGATCGGGGCCATCTGCGTCACGGAACCGAACGTCGGCTCCGACAGCGCCGGAATGGAGACCCGCATCCGGTTCGACGAAACGGCCCGGGAATGGGTCATCGACGGCTTCAAGCGCTACATCTCCAATGCCTCGGTCGCCGACACCTACATCGTCTACGGCATCACCGACGACACCGTCCCGGCGCAGAAGGGGATGACAGCGCTCGTCGTTCCGGCCGGGACGTCCGGAATGACCTTTCCGCGCACCTACACCTTCATGGGACGGCGCGGCTGCATCGTCGGCGAAGTGGCGTTCGAAAACTGCCGCGTCCCCGAAGACCACTTGCTGGGCAAGGAAAACGGCGGCTTCCGCATCATGCTCGAGATGTTCAACTTCGAGCGGATCATCCTCGCCGGGGCCGCCCTTGGCGTCGCCCGTACCGCCTTCTCGATTGCCACCCAGCACGCGCAGACGCGCGATAGCTTCGGCCAGAAATTGGGCTGCAAGCAGCTCATCTGGGACATGGTGGCGGAGATGAGCTGGCGCATCGACAGCGCCGAACTGCTGACCTACCGCGCCGCCCAGATGTACGACCGCGGCGTCTCCGGCAAGGAGCTGATGAAGCCCGCGGCCATGGCGAAGCTGGTGGCAACCGAGATCGCCTGCTTCTGCGCCGACAGGACCGTCCAGATCCTCGGCGGTGACGGCATCACCAAGGAATATGGTCGCGCGGAGCAGCTTTTCCGCGACACCCGGGCCATGCCGATCGTCGCCGGCACCACCGAGATGGCGAAATATCTCATCGCCAGCCGCGACCTGCCGAACATCAAGCCAAACCTCTGAGCTCGCTCTAGGAGCCGTCCGTCATGGACATCGCAACCATCTTCCTTCAGTCGGCGGAGCGCTACCCCGACCACTTGGCGCTGGTGTTCGAGCGCCGCCGCTGGACATACCGTCAATGGCACGACCGGGTCGCCCGCTTCGCCCAGGCGCTGGCCGACCTGGGCGTTAGGCCGGGCGACCGCGTGGCCTTCTACGTCAGCACCTCGGAAAGTTCCGTTACCACCTACTTCGCCTGCCAGCTTCTGTCTGCGGTGGCGGTGCCGCTGAATTTCCGGCTCGCTCCCGCAGAGGTGGAGTACATCGTCCGCGACAGCGGTGCCCGCGTCATGGTCTACGGGTCTCACCTGACCAAGAACGTCCTCAGCGTGGCGGCGCAGGTTCGCAGCATCCACGACTGGATCTCTTGCGCCGACGACCCGGCCGACGTGCCGGAGGGGCACCATCACTTCGAGACCCTGGCCGAGCAAACCGCGGACAGCCGTCAACAGCGGCCGACCCCGGGCGAAAGCGCGCTGTCGGCGCTGGTCTACACGTCGGGCACCACGGGCCGCCCAAAAGGCGTCATGCACACCCATGGGAACGATGCCGCCATCGCCATGAATTGCATCATGGAGTACAGCCTCTCGCACGACGATGTGGCGCTGCACATCGCGCCGCTCTATCACGTCGGCGGCATGCAGGCCTACTTCATCCCGCACATGATGGTCGGCGCGACCAACGTCGTCCTCGGCCGCTACGACACCCTCAAGACGCTGGAGACCGTCCAGTCCGAGCGTATCACCACGCTTTTCGCGGTGCCCACCCAGATCGTCGACATGCTGTTCCATCCCCGCTTCAAGGAATTCGACGTCTCGTCCCTGCGGGTGATCACGACGGGAGGTGCCGCCATCGCCGCCAGCACGATGGAACGGGTGATCGCCGAACTGTGTCCCAACATCTACAACGGCTACGGCATGACGGAGGCAAGCCTTACTCTCCTCCTGCATCCGCAAGACGCCCTGGCGCACCTTGGTTCGTGCGGTCAGCCGACGCTGATCTCCAGTTGTCGCGTCATCCGCAACGACCCCGACCGCATCGTCTCCCCCGACGAACTCGCACAGCCGGGAGAAGTAGGCCAGTTGATCGTCAAAGGGCCGCAGGTCATGGCCGGGTACTGGAACAAGCCGGGAGAAACGGGCAAGAAGCTCCGCGACGGCTGGGTCTACACCGGTGACCTTTTCCTTCGCGACATTGAGGGATTCTACTACTTCAAAGGTCGCGCCGACGACATGATCGTCTCTGGCGGCGAAAACATCTATCCGCGCGAGGTGGAAGAGGTTCTCTATCGTTGTCCCGGCGTTCAGGAGGCCGCCGTCGTCGGGCTGCCCGATGCGAAATGGGGGCAGCGGGTGACCGCAGTCATCGTCGCGAGTGACCCTGATCTTACCGAAAACGCCGTCATCGACTTCACCAAGAACTGCGGCGCGATCGCCTCCTACAAGTGCCCGAAGCAGGTCGTGTTCATAGACAGCCTGCCGACCAACCCGTCGGGCAAGGTCGTCCGCCAGGAACTCCTGGCGCGGCTGCTCCGCAGCGAAGAGGCCGCCTGATGGGCGAGCCGGTTCTCTTCGAACAGGACGGCGGGGTCGTCCTGCTGACCCTGAACCAGCCGGAAACGCGTAACGCGATCACGGATATCGCCATGGTCGATGCGCTCGTCGCCGCATGCGGGCGGGTGCAGGGCGACGGCAGTGTCCGATGCGTCATCGTGACGGGCGCCGGCAAGGGCTTCAGTTCCGGCGGCAACATAAAACACATGCGTGATCGCGTGGGCACCTTCGACGGGTCTGCTGCGGAGGTCCGCGACAACTACCGACGCGGCATACAGCGCGTCCCCAAGGCTCTGTACGACCTTGACGTCCCGACGATCGCGGCGGTGAACGGCCCGGCCTACGGCGCGGGATGCGACCTGACGCTGATGTGCGATATCCGCATCGCCGCCGAGGAAGCCGTGTTCGCGGAAAACTTCGTCAAGATCGGCATCATTCCCGGCGACGGCGGGGCATGGCTGTTGCCCCGCGCCGTCGGCATGAGCCGGGCTGCCGAGATGACCTTCACCGGCGAGCCGGTCGATGCGCGGACGGCGCTCGAGTGGGGACTGGTGTCCCGGGTCGTTCCGCAGGCGGACCTTCTTCCCGCCGCCAAGAAACTTGCCGCCCACATCGCGACCAATCCGCCGCAGACTCTGCGCATGGCCAAGCGCCTTCTTCGCGAGGGGCAGCACACCCGTCTCGACACCCTGCTGGAGATGTCGGCCGCCTTCCAGGGCATCATTCACCACACCCAAGATCACGAGGAGGCCCTCTCGGCACTGCTGGAAAAGCGTCCGCCGAGCTTCAGCGGCCGGTGACATGGCGAACGCAGCGATCGAGTTCATTCACGGCCTCACCTACGGCGACCTGCCGCCGTCGGTCGTCCACCAAGCCCGCAGGTGTCTTCTCGACCTGATAGGCGTTGCTGTCGCCGGACGTTCGACGGCCCTGTCCCGGCTGGCGTGCGACTTCGCCGCCATGCACATGGGACGCGGCGATGGGCCCCAGTCCCGCCTGCTTTTCGACGGACGCGGCGTCTCCCCGACCGGAGCCGCCTTCGCCGGAGCAGCCACCATCGACAGCTTCGACGCGCACGACGGTCATCGTTTGACCAAAGGCCATGCCGGCGTCGCCGTTCTTCCTGCCCTTCTGGCCTACGCGGATGCCGACTTTCCAGTGTCGGGCGAAGAGTTCCTGGCCTGCCTCGTCCTCGGCTATGAAATCGGCACACGCGCCGGAATCGCACTGCATGGTTCCGTCAGCGATTATCACACCTCGGGAGCCTGGAACGCCTTGGCCTGCGCCGCGATTGGCGCACGGCTCATGGGCCTGGGCCATGGTCAGACCCGCCACGCTCTGGGGATTGCCGAGTATCATGGCCCCCGCAGCCAGATGATGCGCTGCATCGACCACCCGACCATGGTCAAGGACGGCTCGGCCTTCGGCGCCTTGGCGGGCGTGTCGGCAGCCTATCTGGCTCGTGCCGGCTTTACGGGCGCTCCGGCTGTCACTGTCGAACGGTGCGATCCTACCTTGTGGATGGACCTTGGCAGCCGCTGGACCATCATGGAGCAGTACTTCAAGCCCTATCCCGTTTGCAGGTGGGCGCAGCCCGCCATCGAAGCCGCACTTGCCCTGCAACGCGCTCTCGGGCTCTCCGTCGACCGCATCGAGGGGCTCCGCATCCACACCTTCCACGAGGGCACGCGACTGGCGGCAAGAAAGCCGTCGACGACCGAAGAGGCGCAATACTCAACTCCCTTCGCCGTGGCCGCCGCGCTCGTGCACGGGCGGCTCGGGGCGTACGAGATCAGCGGAGAAGCCCTCGCTCATTCCGACGTGCTGAGACTTGCCGCCCAGGCGGAAGTCATCGAAGATCCCGCCTTGAGCGCCCTTTTTCCAGACGCGCGCTGGGCCCGTGTCAACTTCCTGGTCGACGGACACTGGGTCGCCGGCGAGCCTCGTCCGGCGCGCGGCGACCCTGAATTCTCGCTCTCTGATCACGAGCTCATGACGAAGTTCACCGAACTGTCGGAGCCGCACCTTCCGCCCGGGCGCAGAGCCGCAATAACCACGCTGGCCGCAATGCTTCCGGCCGGTGATATGGCGGAGTTTCTAGAGCACCTGCTCTCCCCCACGTAATTGTTTGCTGGCGGAACATTGTCGGGACCGGCGAGCGCGGATGAGCGGCGTATCGCCTGCGAGCTGCGCCGATCCGCACTACGCGACATAATAATTCTAGAAGAGGGATATTCAATGCTCCGCGCAAAGCAATCATCAGCGACAACGACGGATTTCGGCGGCCGTTTTTAAGCTGGCTGAGATGGCCGACCGAAATTCCTGCGATGGGCCAACTCCTCCTGGGAGATCCCCTGATCTTCTCTGAGGCGACGCAAGATGGCGCCGAACTCTCTCGATGGATGCATCGCGCCACGGCGCGGCATTGGGCTTGATAATAGAGTCCGAAACAGGCGGCTAAAGTCCAAGACAGCTGGCTAGCGCCCTCGATGGCATCGCGTAGCGCCATTGGCGTGTGAGCAGGCAGATTGTCCAGGACCACGATGTCGCCGGGCGACAGCGTCGGCACCAGCACCTGCTCGACATAGGCCAGGAAGGCCGACCCATTCATGGCGGCATCGAGGAGGATGCCGCCCTTCAGCCCCGATCGGCGCGGAGCGCGCGGCGGGCGATCTCGGCGATCAGGTCCGGCAGGACCTCGAACGCGTAGGGGGTGTGCAGGCGCTCGAGGGGGGTGTGGTAGTCGCGGCCCCAGGGTCCGGCGTTGACGATGGGGATGCCGCC
This sequence comes from Arenibaculum sp., assembly GCF_035998295.1. Classification (NCBI taxonomy): domain Bacteria; kingdom Pseudomonadati; phylum Pseudomonadota; class Alphaproteobacteria; order Rhodospirillales; family Azospirillaceae; genus Arenibaculum; species Arenibaculum sp. Next base: position 14,175 of record NZ_DASYHS010000005.1, read on the forward strand.
CACGGCCGGCCCCTCGGGCCAGGAGATGCCGGCGCCCCAGGCGGGGGTGTCGGCCGCGATTGCCGGCACGGACGTCTCGTCCGCCTGACCGAGGAAGCTCATGTCGGAGATGCCGGGGAAGTGGTTCATCAGCCGGATCGACGTGCCACGGCGCGCCGCGACGGCCGCTGCCGCCTCTTCGGTGGCGCGGGCGAGCCTGCGGGCGGCGGGGTCGTCCCCGAGACGCGTGGGCAGGTAGGGCATGGAGGCCAGGCCGAGGACCACCGCCGGTCCCGACCGGCCGCTGAGTTCCCAGGCGCGCTCGGTCACGACCCGGCACTGCTCGGGCAGGTCCAGGCCGCTCGATGCCGCGTCCCGCGCCAGGTCGGCCAGGAGGCCGGCCGTCGCGTCGGAGCGGGCCTCGACCTCGCGGCGCAGCGCCGCGAAGGTCAGGACTTCCACCGTCGGTGCGGCGTCCGCCTCGATGGAGAGCGCGCCGGCGCGCCGGGCTCGCAGCCGGTCGGCCAGCCCCGCGGCGGCACGGGCGACCAGCCGTTCCATGGTTGCGAGGACCTCGGCGTAGCCGCGCCTCTGGGTCATCACGTTCCAGAACATCCAGACCCGCTCGGGGGTCGTGACGTCGTAGGCGCGCTTGCTGTCCTTCATGCCGAGCAGCGTGGTGCCGGCCGCCACTTCCGCGCCCGTCCGCTCCAGCAGCTCGGGCGCCCATTCGACCTCGGCTGCGAGCGCGCCCGCGAGCGCACAGGCGTTGATCCCGCCGAAGGCATTGGAGGCGTGCACGGCCTGGCCCACCACGAGCGCGCTCGGCAGCAGCTTGCCAACAGTGCCGAGTGCCACTGCCCGACCCTCGGCCCCGTCCTCGTCGTCGATCAGGGCATCGAGGTTGATGGCACCGACCAGTTCCAGCCCCAGACGCGCGGCGATGCCGGGCAGCGCCGGGGCGGCCGCGCGGGCGCCGGCCGAATTGACCTCCTCGTCCGGGACGCCCAGAAACAGCAGGTTTCCCTCCAGCGCGGGGTCGCGCGCCGCTTCTTCCATCGCCGCCAGGCCGGCGGCCAAGCCGGCCTTCATGTCCAGGAGCCCTCGGCCCGGCAGGAAGTCCGGGCCGTCCAGGTCGGCCAGGGCGCGTCGCTCGGCCCCGGTGATCGTTCCAGTGGCGGCCCCGGCGCGGAGCCTGGCGAGCAATGCCGGCTTCAGCGCATCGGGCCGGCAGGCGAGCGGCGCCAGGTCACCGTAGTCCTCGACATGCACGGTATCGAAATGGCCGGTCAGCACCATCGTCCGGGCATCTCGCCCGCGCAGCAGCGCGCAGACGCAGGCGCGGCCGGGCAGGCCCGGCACGGGAATCGTCCAGACCTCCAAGGGCCGGTCGGCGAAGGCCGGGCTGGCGCGCAAAAGCGTCGCGAGGCGGTCGGCGAAGCCGGCCTCGTCGGCGGTTCCGGTGACGCTTGGGATTTCGGTCAGGGCAATGGCCCAGCGGGCCGCGGCGGTGCGGGTGTCGGTGTTCATCTCCGGGCCTCTCCCCCGCGCGGGCATCGTCGTCGGGCGGCTGGAGTGTGCCCCCTCAGGAGACGGATTGCAACGCCCGCGCGAGGGCACCCAGGGCACCGAGTACCAGAAGATCCTGCTGTGGCGCCTGGACCTGCGGGGCCGGATATCCGCGCTGTTCGGGACGGTCGACTTGCTGCTGGCCCCGGTGCATCCTTTCGCACCGCTCACCCTCGCCACGATACGGACGCTGGGCGAGCAGCCGGAACTGATCGCGAAATTGCAGCGCCACACCTGTCCCTTCGACATGACCGGCCACCCGGCGCTGACGCTTCCCGGCGGCTTCTCGGCGGGCGGGCTGCCGATCGGGTTCCAGCTCGTCGCGGCGCGTCTGGGCGAGGCGACGCTGATCCGCGCCGGCGCCGCGTTCCAGGCCGTCACGTCCTGGCACCGCCGCCGGCCGCCAGCCTGAAGGAGGATCGCATGGACGCCAATCCCGCACTCTCCGGGCCGCGCATCTTCCACGGATGGCTCGTCGTCGCGGCCGCCTTCGCCGTGATGCTGATGGGCTTCGGCAGCGCCTACACGTTCAGCGCCTTCGTCGAGCCGCTGCAGGCGGAGTTCGCGGCCTCGCGCGGCTCGGTCTCGCTGGTCTTCTCGCTCGCGGGCTTCCTGTATTTCGGCATCGGGGTGGCGAGCGGGCCGCTGGCGGACCGCTTCGGGTCGCGCCCGATGGCGGTCGCCGGCATGGTCCTGGTCGCCGCGGGGCTGGCGCTGGCGAGTGCGGCGCGCAGCCTGACGGAGGTGTACGCCGCCTACGGGCTGGGCGTCGGGCTCGGCGTCGGCTTCTCCTACGTTCCCGTCCTGGGCGCGGTCCAGCGCTGGTTCGCCCGGCGGCGGGGCTTCGCCTCCGGCCTGGCGGTCAGCGGCATCGGCGTCGGCACGCTGGCCATGCCGCCGCTGGCCTCGTTCCTGATCGGGGAGCTGGGATGGCGCGGCGCCTATCTCGCGATCGGCGGGCTGGTCGCCGTCGTGGGGATCGGCGCGGCGCTGGCGATCGAGAGCGATCCCGACGCCCGGGGCCTGGGGCCCGACGGCGATCCCGTGCGCCCCGACGCGCAGGCGGCCCAACCGGGTTGGGAGTCGCCGGGCGGGGCGTCGATCCGCGACGCGGTCCTGTCCCGCCCGTTCATCGGCCTCTATCTCGCCTGCCTGTTGTCTTCGTTCGGGGTGTTCGTCCCGTTCGCGCATCTCGTGCCCTACGCCCTGGACCACGGCATCCCGCAGGGATCGGCCGTCGTCGTCCTGGGCATGATCGGCATCGGCAGCACCGCCGGGCGTTTCCTGCTCGGCGGGCTGGCCGACCGCATGGGCCGCCGCGCGTCCCTGCTGGCGATGTTCGCGGGCATGGCGCTCGCCCTGGGCGCCTGGGCGGGATCGACGGGCTTCTGGCCGCTCGCCGCGTTCGCGCTCGCGTTCGGCGCCTTCTACGGCGGCTGGGTGGCGCTGCTTCCCGCCCTGGTCGCGGACCAGTTCGGCGGGCGCAACATCGCCGGTATCATCGGCATCCTCTACACCAGCGTCGCCATCGGCACGCTGGTCGGCCCCAGCGCCGCCGGCTTCGCGTACGACGCCGGCGGCAGCTACGCACTGCCCATACTCGCAGGCGCGCTGGCGAACGTCGCCGCCGCCGGCGTCCTGTGGGGCACGAGCCGAAGCGCTACGGCCGGTTCGGCCCGGGACCGAACAGGGCGTTGATCTGCGCATGCGACATGGCGCCGTCCGCCAGGGGATCGGAGCGTCCGTCGCGCAGGAAGTCCCGGGTCAGCGCGGCGGCGCGGCCGAACAGGGACTGCAGGACCCCGGAGCCGGCGCTGAGCCGCCGCGCGCCGAGTGCGGCCAGCTCGGCCGCGGGCGGGACGCCCGGGCGGGCGAGGACGTTGAGCGGCAGGCCGGCCTCGGCCGCGACGGTGCGGATGTCGGCCGGGGCCAGGATGCCCGGCACGAACAGGCCGTCCGCGCCGGCCGCCCGGTAGCGCGCGGCGCGGGCCAAAGTCTCCTCGATCCGGGCTTCCTCGGCGACGAGGCCGCGCAGGAACACGTCCGTGCGTGCGTTGACGAAGAGGTCGACGCCGAGCCGGCGCGCCGCCTCCTTCGCGGCCCCGATCTTGGCCGCGAGCAGGTCCGGCGAGCCGGTCCCGTCCTCGATGTTGATGCCGACGGCGCCGGCGTCGACGACGCGCGCGATCATCCCGGCCACGCTCGCGGGATCGTCGGAATAGCCGCCCTCGACGTCGGCCGTCAGCGGCAGGGAGCTGACGCGCGCGATCAGGGCGACGGTCTCGGCGAGCCGGTCGACCGGCAGGGCGTCGCCGTCGGGATAGCCATGGGCCCAGGCCACGCCGGCGCTGGTCGTGGCGAGCGCCCGGGCGCCGAGGCTCTCGACCAGGCGGGCGCTGCCGCCGTCCCAGACATTGGCCAGGACCAGCAGGTCCGGTCCCCGGTGGAGATCGTGGAAGATGGCGGCGTGGTCCGTTCTGACGGGCATGGGGAACTCCTTCGACGATGAGAGATCAAGAAGCTTAGGACCGGTCGAACAGGCCGCCGGTAACGGGTTGGAGGCCGGCCACCCGCTCGTGCGCGAGGAGCCAGCGCTTGCGCCCGATCCCGCCGCCGTAGCCGGTCAGCGATCCGTTCGCGCCGATCACGCGGTGGCAGGGTACCACGACGCCGACGGGGTTGGCGCCGTTGGCCAGGCCGACGGCGCGCACCGCCGCGGGCCGCCCGATGCGGCCGGCGAGCTCGCGGTAGGAGATCGTGGTGCCGCAGGGAATGCGCCGCAGCTCGTCCCATACGCGCCGCTGGAAGGCGGTGCCGCCGGTCGCCACCGCCAAGCCGTCGATCGCGTCCAGGGCCCCCTCGAAATAGGCCCGCAGGGCCGCGCGGACCGTGGCGGGAGCCGGCGCCGGGGACAGGCGGAAGCCGCCCTCGCCGTAGTGGAGCCGCAGCAGCCGCAGCATCCGGGGCTCGAAATCGGTCCAGTCGACGGCGCGCAGGCACCCGGCCGCGTCCGTGACGGCCAGGAGTTCGCCGACCGGGGTCTCCATCCGGTCGAGGGCGAGGGCGAGCGGGTCACGCATGGCTGGTTTCCTTTCCCCCGCCCCGCGCAAGGGCGTCCGCCGTCCACAGGTGCTGCGCCGCATAGGCGCGCCACGGGCGCCAGGGTTCGGCCCGCCCCCGCAGTTCGGTCGCGGTCGGGCGCCTGCCGTCGGGGCCGGCGGCACCCCGCATCAGGCCGATGTCGCTCGCCGGAAAGGCGTCCGGCTCGCGCACGGCCCTGAGCGCGATGTAATGGGCCGTCCATTCGCCGACGCCGCGGATCGCGCGCAGCCGCGCCACCGTCTCCTCGACGCTGCCGAGCGGCTCGAACAGGCCGGGATCGGCGAGCACCGCCTCGGCCAGGGCGAGGAGCGCCGCCTTGCGCGCGCCGGGCATGCCGAGCGCCGAAAGGTCGGCCGCGGCGACCTGGGCCGGTGTCGGAAAGGCGAAGGCGAGCGCCGGGTCGCCGCGGTCGGCAGCGGCGATCGGCGTGCCGCACAGGCGCACGAGCGCGCCCGCGAGGCGGCGCGCCGCCTCGACCGTCACCTGCTGGCCGAGCACGGCGCGCACCGCGAGTTCGAACCCGTCCCATCCGCCAGGCGCCCTCAGGCCCGGCCGTTCGGCGACGAGTGGGGCCAGCAGCGGGTCCCTGGCGAGATGCGCGCCGATCGCCGCGATGTCCGCGCCGAGATCGAAGACGCGCCGGATGCGCGCGACGACCGAGGGCAGCCCCCGCACGCAGGGGACGCGGATCGTCGCCGAGAGGCTGGAGCGATGGGGCGCGTGCGCGATCTCGACCGTGCCGGGGGCGCCATCGTGCAGGACCGTGCGGCGGTAGACCTCCCCCTCGACGCGCTCGATGCCGGCGATCGCGCGGGCGCGCAGATAGGCCAGCATGGCCGGCCAGTCGTAGGGCGGGCGGTAGCGCAGCTCCACCGTGACGCCGGTCGCGGCGACCGTGCCCTCCGGCAGGGGCGTCACGCCCTTGCGCCGCAGCGCGCCGGGCGGGCGGCCGAAGAGGCGCTGGAAGGTCTCGTTGAAGCGCCGGACGCTGCCGAAGCCCGAGGCGAGCGCGACCTCGGCCATCGGCAGGCGCGTGTCGTGGATAAGCTGCTTCGCGAAGAGGACGCGGCGCGTCTGGGCGACGGCGATCGGCGAGGCGCCGAGATGCTGCTCGAACAGGCGGCGGAGCTGGCGCCCGCCGACGCCGAGACGCTCCGCGAGCCGCTCGACGCCGGCGTCCTCGCCGTCGAGTGCTCCCTCGGCGATCAGGGCGAGCCCGCGCGAGACGGTGTTGGAGGTGCCGCGCCAGGCGCCCAGATCGGGCGCCGTCTCCGGGCGGCAGCGCAGGCATGGCCGGAACCCGGCCTCCTGCGCGGCCGCGGCCGAGGCGTAGAAACGGCAATGCGCGGGCATCGGCGTGCGCGCCGGGCAGACCGGGCGGCAATAGATGCCGGTCGACGTCACGCCGACGAAGAGGCGGCCGTCGAAGCGGCGGTCGCGCGACTGGATCGCCCTGTAGCTGATCTCGGGGTCAAGCGGTTCCATCGGGCGACGATGCCACCGATCGGCGCCGCAGGCTCGCGGTTTTCGGACGCGATCGCCGCGCCATCAATCCCGATCAAGCGCGGGCGCGGGAAGGGCGCGTAGATTGGTCCCGCGCGGCCGGACGGCCCCGCGACACGACCCCGGAGCCGACCGACATGACCATCGAGCGTGACATCGACCTCGCGACCGCGTCCGCGGGCGGCATCGCCGAAGCGCTGCGGCGGCGCGAGGTGAGCGCGCGCGAGGTCGCGGACGCCGCCATCGCGCGGATCGAGGCGCTGGACGGGCCGGTCAACGCCGTGGTCGTGCGCGACTTCGAGCGCGCGCGGCAGAGCGCCGGGGCGGCGGACGCGGCCCTGGCGCGGGGCGACGGGGGAGCGCTGCTGGGCGTGCCCATGACGGTGAAGGAGGCGCACGACGTCGCCGGCCTGCCGACGACCTGGGGCCTGCCCGCCCATGCCGGCTGGATCGCCGCCGCGGACTCGGTCGCGGTCCGCCGGCTGAAGGCCGCCGGGGCCGTGATCCTGGGCAAGACGAACGTCCCGCCGTTCCTGGCCGACTGGCAGACCGCCAACCCGATCCACGGCCGGACCTGCAACCCCTGGGACCTCGGGCGCACGCCCGGCGGCTCGTCGGGCGGCAGTGCGGCGGCGCTTGCGGCGGGAATGGTGCCGCTGGAACTCGGCACCGACATGGCGGGGTCGATCCGGATCCCGGCGGCGTTCTGCGGCGTCTTCGG